>JAJEAQ010000248.1 GCA_022822685.1 Trichodesmium sp. jk18x7bins.61 | reverse complement strand
ATTGCTAGTCTACTAGGGGACTTAACTGAATCAATGATGAAACGAGATGCAGGTGTTAAGGATTCTGGACAATTAATACCTGGACATGGGGGAATCCTTGACCGTACCGACAGTTATGTTTTTACTGCACCTTTAATATATTATTTTTTCACTTTGCTTTTACCACTGCTCAAAACTTAATTAGTATTTTTGAATTTAGGGCTTAACTATTAAGCAGCCTCGACAAATAAATTGACCAGAATCTAATGTTAGTTCCTGTAGTTCAACATCTGAACCTAAGTCAATTTTGATCTGATTGGAAAAATTATAAGTAGGCTGTTGTGAAATTTGGAGATCTAGATTTTCAAGTAATAATTCACAACTACTACCAAGCTTAAAATTACTATGTATAGTTAAAGAAATTTTTTCGTCAAATTTAGACAGCATATTAACAAAGAAATTGAGCTGACCTTGAGATATTTCTGCTACTTGATCGTACAAGTTAATTGGCTGCTTGATATCTTCTAAAAAATCTGGTGGTAGTAATGGAACTAAAAATTCAATGATTGCCTGAGCCAATAGAGGAGATTGAAGACTAGCATTAAAGTCAGATTGTAGTAATTTCAGATTACCAAATATAGGAAAAGGTTTTAATATTTTTAATGGTTTACCCTTGATAATTTGACCAATGTTAATCATAATTTCATTAGCAGATAACTCCACCTCAGTTAAATGAAGTCCGCGAAAAATTATCTGAGCAGCAGCAACATAAGCTTGCGGAATTTTACCTGTAATAATTTGGCGATCGCCACCAGTAATCTGAACTTTCAGTTCTTCTACCTGTTCTAGTTGAGATTTTAACCAAAATTTCAAAGCCGGAGAGAGAAACCTACTCACAATTCTACTTTTTCTGAGAGTTGCTGTTTCTAATTCTTGACTCTCAACACCAATATCAGAAATTAGATTCACTGCTTGTAATTTTTTATTCATTCAAAACACCATGAGGGTAGTATAGTTTTATTCTGTGGTTATTTATAGAGATGAAGAAACTGTGAAGTGCCTGACATTTTTAATCTTGATGTATTATCCAGTATTTTAATCTAACCTTACTTTCACAGAAGTAAAAAATTGTATATTTCATAGCTAGACTGTTGTTGTACACAAGATGAAGTTTTTCGTCAACTCATGTTCAAAAACAAGAGCTTTCTAGCAATATATTTTGAAACTGATATGAGATAACCATGGTAGTCCCAAAGATGTAAGGATATTGATGATTACACCCCTTTTATTGTCAGGAGGTTAAGTAGCAAAAATCATTACTTGTTTAGCACTACCGAGATAACCATAAAACATCAACTACCCAATCAACTTCAAAAGTATGAGTCAAAGACTGCAAAAAATATTATCTCAGTGGGGAATAGCCTCTAGACGTCAAGCTGAAGAAATGATTATAGCTGGGCGAGTTCGGCTCAATGGTAAAGTTGTCCAGTTAGGTGAAAAAGCTAATCCAGAATTGGACAGAATTGAAGTTGATGGTTTGTCCATCCGAGCAGAAGATCGTCCTGAACCCATATATTTATTGCTCAATAAACCAATGGGAGTAATTTCAACTTGTTTGGAGCCTAGTAGACGTAGTAAAGTTTTAGATATTCTAAGTTCAGAACTGCAAAATGGAAAAGGTATTCATCCTGTAGGGCGCTTAGATGCAGATTCTACAGGTGCACTGCTCCTCACAAATGATGGTCGAGTTACGTTTTGTTTCACCCATCCCAAACATTGTATCCCCAAAACCTATCAAGTCTTGGTAGAAGGTAATCCTCAAGAATCGACATTAAATTCATGGAGTCAGGGTATTTTTTTATCTGGAAAAAAAACTTTACCAGCTCAGGTTAAAGTCCTAGAAGCAGGTTATCGCTCTAAAACTCTCTTAGAAGTGATTATGTCTGAAGGTAGAAATCGGCAGATTCGTAGAGTCGCAGAAAAACTAGGCCATCCTGTTATTAAATTGCACCGGACTGCAATTGGCAAAATCAAGTTACAGTCACCAGGAGATTCAGTTTTGCCTATTGGTCATTACCGACCTTTGAATGATTTTGAAATCAACTTTTTACAAAACCAAATCAATAGAAGTTATCAATTAGGAATCTTGTAAAAATAGCCAAACAGTTATTTTTCGTGGCATATTTTTTTAATGATTGTCACTATTGCCTGTTACTTGACTTCTACAAGAAGTTTATTCAGCTCAAAACTTTAACTATATTGCCTACTTACTGTAGATGAACATAAGTAATTTATCTGTTATTTTTAAGTTCTACTGTCAATATCTTACTTGTTTTTGACGATTGGCAAGTTGTTTAACTATTTTTGCTGATTGGTACTAGATAATTTTAACTTTCTGTGTTCGGCGTTCGTAACATGCTGAAGGAAAGGAAGAAGTTTGAGGTAAATACCGAAGTTGAGTAAAAATAAAACAATAATATCAAGTCGCATTAATTAACCATAATGTAGTTGCATGCAACGTCCCTCCGGGTTCGGATAAGCAAAGTTTATTATGGTTATTCAATGAGACATGATATAGTATATAGATTTCCCATCCCCTATTCAATTCTGAACTGATGCTCTTCTATTAAAGAGGGTAAAATTTTCCTTTGAAATTGCTCTTATTCCTTCATTTAAGAGCTGTAACTGAGCTTGGCAACTGTATGAGTGGGATAAAAAATCAAACTATATCCATATTAAATCTCAGACTTTTTATACTTTCTGCTAGCTCAATTTTGTTGCCTTAATCAAAACTTATTGTTTATGGTAATGCTTTTTATGGTACTAGAAATATATTGAGATACTGTTTATACAGCCAATCTTAATACAGCTAGAGTGGTTAATTTTGGGAAGTGACGGTGGAAAATAAAATCTCGGTGAGTACGAGAAGATATCCCCACCTTAACCCATTCTCAACAATAATCTAACCATAATTTTACTAATCAGGGTGAATCTAGCCTGTTAAATTTAGTATCTAAAATCAATATGATTCTGGAACTAAGTGTTTTCAACACTATCCAATATTAGAACTAAAAAAAAATCAAAAAACTCCAGTATATAAACTCAGTATAATGATTAATTTAACAGCAATTAAAAACATTAAAAAAAGAAACTTGTTGGCGGGATTTAAAAAAGATTTTAAACATGTAAAAAAAGATTGTTTTGAAGAAGAAAAAAGTCAGGTATTAGTAGAGATAGGGCATAAATTAAAAAGATTTAGGGAGAAAAATTCGATTTGCTTAGAAAGAGTAGCAGTAGTGACAATGATTAGAATCAATTTACTGGAGGCGATAGAAGAAGGTAATCTAGAAAAACTGCCAGAGCCAATTTATATACAAGGTTTGATCAAGCGATATGCAGATGCGATGGGATTAAATGGAGAGCAACTAGCTAGCTTATTTCCGACAAAAAAAGCCCAAGAAATCACCAGAAAACCTGACTTGAATTTATCATTACCTCAGCTACGACCTTATCATTTATACTTTTTGTATATATTGATTATTATTATATCTGTTGGTTTTTTACCTCGGATCACAAGCAGCTCTTATTTTTTAGGTAGAGAAAAGAGAATTAATAACTCTGAAAAACAACAAGCTCAAGAACATAATCAGACTACTTTGTTGGCTCAGGCAGCTCCCGATACTCATGAAATTGAGTCCAATCCTCAAAAATATACAGCAGAAAAAGTTGAAAAAAAATCTGTAGTTGTGAATGTAATTGTTAAAGAAGAATCATGGGTATCAATAGAAATAGACGGAAAAAAAGAATTTGAAGGCAGTTTACCTCGAGGAACTCGGAAAACTTGGGCAGCTCAAAAACAACTGGTTTTTTTAGCAGGAAATGCTGGAGGAATACTCATAGCTTTTAATAATGGACAAACTATGCAACTGGGAAAAACAGGCTCAGTAGAACAAGTTGTTTTTGCTGCAACTGACACCCAAATTTCCCAGTTCCAAAAAACTAATTAAATACTATTTTTTATCCTAAAATGAATCATTTTTTTCGGGTAGACGACCATAAATTTCTGTCACTGCTCTGAGGCGATCGCCTACTTCTGGAGTTAACATTCCTGATTGG
>JAJEAQ010000155.1 GCA_022822685.1 Trichodesmium sp. jk18x7bins.61 | reverse complement strand
GCAAACTAACAAACATGTCATGGTAGCTAATGAGAACACCCCCTTTAACGGGGACGTCATATACTGGGCCAAACGGGAATCCAAATTCTATGACGGAACAACCGCGAAAGTCTTGAAGAAACAAGACTATACATGTGAGGCTTGTGGATTAAAGTTCATGCCTGGAAATAAGGTAGAACTACACCATAAGGATGGCAACCACAACAACTGGGAGCCAGGGAACCTTGAGGTACTCCACAACCATTGTCATCATTATGAACACATGAGCAAAAGTAATAACTCAGACTAACTAGGAGCCGAGATGAGGTGAAAGTCTCACAGGGGGTTCTGAAGTAGAGGCGCCTCAAATAATATTGAGCGTCGACTATAACCATATATTTTTCTCATAACTCATAAGCAAAACAGAACGAACGAATGTCAAAAGATAAGAAGAAGGTGAAAAAAATTAGTCATTGGGCTGCATCTCCAGAAGATTGTGAGGAGATGGTGAGGAGAAACCTAGGCTTGAACCTGCTCAAAGCAGTCTCCGATGACTCAGATAGTATCTTAAATACAGAATGTAAATTTGAAGAAACGTCGAGCGCAGTCCGCCAGTTAATAAAGCTCAGAACGGTTAATGCCAAAAGACAAGAAGAAGGAAAATAAATATTACACTGCATCCAAAGAAGATTGTGAGAAAATGGGTAAGCTTAATAACTGGGTTCTCAAAACTACACACAGAGACGACTAGGGTAGTTGAGCCAGTCAAGTAAACAGTTTAGCTTCTCCCGGGGGAAGCTAATCTGGTAGGCTAAAACTGGGAATCATAATCAAAGACCAGTAGGAAACTTCAGTCGCATTAACTTCAGTAATAGTAAGAATTCGCTGATGAGTTTGGGTTGCCCTTTCAATATAAAGTGATCGATACAACAACCCTAACTCATCAAGGATTTTGTAAACTTTGGCGAAATGTCTACCCAATTTAATAATAATCGCAGCATCAGCAACAGCCAGCCGAGCGCGCAAGGTAATTTCATCTAAGGTGGCAGGCATAATACTCAACACATCGTTACGGTAAGTAATTGGCACACCGAGCATTGCTGCGCTAGCCATTGTTGAGGAAATTCCTGGTACAATTTCAGTGGGAAACTGCCTCGATAGTCGCTGAAAAAGGTATATAAATGTACCATACAACATTGGTTCCCCCTCGCACAGTACTCCTACATCTCTCCCAACTTTTAGGTGTTCGGCAATCTTTTCAGCAGCTTTTACATAATAAGATTGTGACGCTCGCTCAACGCTAAAAGGTAAACACATAGGAATTTCAATCTGCTCAGGATGAATAAAATCTGCAACGATCGCCCTGGCTAAAGCTTTACCTTTCTCTGATATCGGATAAGCAATTACCGGAACCGTGGTCAAAATCCGGTGTGCTTTCAGGGTAAGCAACTCTGGATCACCTGGTCCAATTCCTAATCCATACAGTCGTCCTAATTCTGTCATAGCTCGGTTTCTTTTGCTATAGCATTTACAGCCGCTGCCGCGAGCGCACTCCCCCCCCGGCGTCCATGCAAAGTAATAAATGGAACTCCCCGACTATTTGCTGCCAGCTCTGCTTTTGATTCGGCTGCACCCACAAACCCCACAGGAAAGCCTAAAATCAAAGCAGGTTTGGCCATCCCTGCATCCAGAAGTTCCAGTAAATGAAACAGAGCTGTCGGTGCATTGCCAATAGCGACAACAGAGCCATTAATTAGAGGTTTCCATAATTCTAGGGCTGCCGCAGAGCGAGTGTTATGAATTCGTTGCGCTATCTCTGGCACTTCTGGATGATTGAGAGTACAAATTACTTCGTTATTAGCTGGCAAACGATGACGCATAATTCCATTGGCTACCATTTGAGAATCACATAGAATTGGTACACCTTCTGTTAACGCTATACGTCCCCCCGGCACTGCATCTATTGAAACTGCTAAACTTTCTACAATATCTGTCATACCACAGGCATGAATCAGTCGTACTGCAACATGAGCTATATCGTTAGATAAATTCTCTAGGTTGGCTTCAGAACGAATCAAAGCGAAAGATTGGCGATAAATTTCATCACCATTACGAATGTAATCAATCATATTTTTATGTAAAACAAATAATATGGTGTTGGGTTTCAATTCTTCAACCCTACCTACCCCTACCCCTTGTCTAACTCTTGCAGGTTGGGTTAAGCTGACGCTTAACCCAACCAAAACCTAAAGCAGGATCAGATTTGGGTTAAAGGTATCTAAGTTGGCCATCGCTTCTTGACCATTAGCAGCATAATGCAACTGATAATCTGGCTCGTTCAAAAGGGTTTCAATCACGTCAAAATTATCAGGTTCGTCGTCAACAACTAGAATAGATGGTAAATTCATTTATTTTTCTTGGTAAGTAGTTAATGATGTACCTACACATTTGAGTGAATGTGGAGTATGTAGGCAACTGAAGTATGTTAAAGACACTCAGAACTTCCTTAAATTAACACCGGAATTCATCCCACGGTGATGCTAGTGTTTTCACCGTGGGGCTGCTCTGGGAAGAAGCTAAAAGTTGTTGAATCTTGATCGTCAACTCCTTCAAATTGAAAGGTTTGTGAACTTAATATTGGCTCCAGCAGTCAAACAACGCTCACGATCGCTCTTCGTAGTTAGGCCAGTCAAGGCTATGATCGGCACATCAACTAAGTAGGGAGTAAGACGAATCTGTTGTATGGCTTCTTGGCCATCTTTGACTGGCATGGAAATGTCCAAAGGTAGCAGCATCCTGTGAAACGTCTTTCATGTCGGCGATAGGCTCAACCCATCAGAAACCTATTCAATTGTCTTTGTTTAATTTAGACTAAAACCCCGCCCGTAAGGGCGAGGTCTTAGGTTGTTTGGGAATCTCCGTGCCTACTGCCCTTAGGCAGGCTGACGCCTACAGGCCGGAGAGGATGTCAAAAAGGTATAGGTGTAGTATAAGGAAGGTCTATTGTGAAGCAACTACCAACCCCGACTTCCCTAGTGACTCCCGCTTGTCCACCGTGCAGTTCAATAATACGTTTGACTATGGTAAGCCCTAAGCCTGTCCCCTGATAGCGGCGATTTAAAGCACTATCAGCCTGGAAGAATGGCTGAAAAATTTTGTTGAGATATTGTGGGGCAATGCCGATGCCAGTATCAATGACAGCAATTCTTAAGAACTTTGGGCAATCAGAGACCTCCGAGTCTGTAGGAAATTCTTGGGATTTGACTTCAATCTTGGGGGTGACATGTCCCTCCTCTGGGGTAAATTTGACAGCGTTATTGAGTAGGTTGATTAAGACTTGGAGAATGCGCCTTTCATCTACTAACAAGTCAGGTAGATTTGGGGGTAGTTTCATTTATAGCTGGATACGTTTGCTCAAGGCCAACTCTCGGACAAAGGTCAAACTAGATTCACAGAGTGGAGCTATGGCAATGGTGATGTAGTCTAGAGATAGATCACCTGATTCAATTTTAGTGACATCTAGAATGTCGTTAATGATTTTCAACAGATGCTCTCCGCTGCTCTGAATCGTTTCTAGTGCTATAATTTGTTGATCATTGAGGCTGCCAAAAATACCCTATTGCAGCTCTTCAGTCATACTAATAATTGCGTTTAGAGGAGTGGGGAGTTCATGGCTCATGTTGGCCAATAATTGACTCTTGGCTATGTTCGCCGCTTCAGCAGCCTGCTTGGCTGACTCCAATGAAACTACTTTGAGGGCTACTTGCTGTTCTAAGTTTTGAGTCAGCCTTCTTAACTGTAGATGAGTTTTGACTCTGGCCAGGACTTCCTGTTCTTGAAATGGCTTAGTAATGTAATCTACTGCTCCTAGCTCAAAGCCTCGAATTTTACTTTCTGTATCCGTTAAAGCAGTAATAAAAATTATGGGGATATTGCAAGTATTGGGATTAGTTTTGATTTTTTGATAAACTTCAAAGCCATCCATGTCAGGCATTGTTATATCTAACAAGATTAGCTCTGGTGATTTGCGTTCTAGCTGTTTCAGGGATCGTTCTCCGCTAGTGGCGATCACTACATCATATCCCACAAAACTAAGTGTTTCTGATAGTACACCTAAATTAGCAGGTGTATCATCAACTATTAAAATCAGCCCTGTTTGTTTTGTCAATTCTGTAGTCATCTCAAAAAAATCAGTAGGTTGGAACCCCTAGCTATGTCTAACGGCAGGCTGCGTCTGTGTATAAACCGCAACTCTTATGGGAGTTGAATAATTCCGCGTTGTCGCCATCGCGCCTAGTCTGGAGTATGTCAAAGATTACTCAGAGGAAGGTACTTTTTAATTAAGGTCTCAATTTCTTCTGTTTGAAATTCCTTGTAGCTGCCCCTAGGCTTCGCCAACGCCAGTTGTGATACCTTCTGAGTAAAGGGCAAATAGCGATCGCTCTTTCGCCCAATTTTTTCAGCCATTTCTACTAGCTTAATTAGCAAACCATCCTGGGCCAACTCAAAAAGAATTTGTAAATCCTCTACTGTTGGTACAACTAGGTCTGAATTATCGTCTTGACTAATCACATAGGTTGATTGTAGCTCAGTTGCTTTATATTTCCAAGTCAGTTGTAGATACTTACCAAGCATATTCAGTGTATCTTCAGCATTAATAGGCTTGGGTAGAAAATCATTTCCCCCTGCATCTAAAGCAATTTGTTGATCCATTTGTGACACTGATGCTGATGAAATAATTACACAGATATGCTTAAGTTGATCATCGTTACGTAAATGCTCCAACATTTCGAGACCATTCATAACTGACATACGAATGCCTGTTATGAATGGTCTCGAATGATTGTTGTCTAGCTTTAGCTAATCCCTCTTGACCATTTTCGGCCGCAGTAATACTAGACCCCAGAGGTTCTAGTAACTCCAGCAAAACTGAGCGATTTTCCCATCGCTCATCGACTATGAGAAGATGGCGAAGTATCCCCTCATAGCCAATGATTTGCTCTCCATTACTTCTTGATGCCTGTTGTTTCCAGTTGTTAGTGATCAGTAAATCCACCTCAAAACTGAAAGTGCTACCTATCCCTAGTTGACTCTCGACTTGAATCTTGCCACCCATCAACTCAACAATCTTTTGACTAATGGACAAACCTAAACCTGTACCCTCTGAATGGTATTTTTGATCGCCAACTTGTTCAAATAGTTGGAAAATTTGCTCCTGAGCAGAAGTTGGGATGCCAACTCCTGTGTCTTCCACTTGGAATTTGATGCGGGCAATGAGATTTTCTGTGGTTGCATCTGCTGATTGAATAGTTTCAACTTTGAAACTGATATGCCCTGCTTCGGTAAATTTGACGGCGTTACCAAGGAGGTTGATCAAGACTTGGCGGAGTCGTTTTTTCATCTGTGATAATACCGTTGGGGAGATTAGCATCAGATTGATAAATCAAGTCTAGTCCTTTTTTGTCAGACCGTACACGACAGATTTCCACTATTCCCTGTAAAAACGAAGGAAAATGAATCTCTTTGGGGCTCAGTTCCAGTTTGCGAGCTTCGATTTTCGACAAATCCAATATGTCATTAATCAGAGTGAGCAGATGAGAGCCACATTGGTGAATGATTTGAATGCCATGACGTTCTTTTTTTCCAATTTCTGGAGAACGATTGAGGATTTGGGTATAGCCCAAAATGCCATTGAGTGGCGTACGAAGCTCATGACTCATATTGGCCATAAATTCGCTCTTAGCATTATTGGCAGCTTCGGCAGTTTCCTTCGCCTTTTCAAGTTGAGCGGTACGGGTTTTGACTCGCTGCTCCAGGGTTTCGTTAAGTTGCTTGAGGTTAGCTTCAGTCTGCCATTGGGAAATAGCCCCACCAATACTGCCAGCGATCGCCATCAGTGCTGCCCTTGTACTTTCATTCCAGATGCGCTCCTGGTGACAACCATCAAACCCAGCAAATCCCCAGAAGTAGTCTCTGATAAAAATTGGCACTACTATAATAGACAGAATCCCCTGAGGCTCTAGCAATTCTCGTTCACCTTGAGGGAAGTTTTTGATCAAACCCACAATCGGTTTTTCTTGGGAAAGAGTCTGATACCAACGTGGTATAATTTCTTGATAAATCAGGTTTTGCAGTTCAGGGTTATCAATTTCTGGTTGCACTCCCTCAGCTACCCACTCCCAACGTTGACTAATAGCAGGTTCCCCAGTTTCTGGATGGGGATGGTTTTGGAAAATGTAAATTCGATCTACATCCGTAGCAGGGCCGAGGGCGTTCAGGGCTGCCTGTACTGACTGATGATGTTCTTTGACTGTCAGTAGGCGATTAGTCGCGATCGCAATTCCCTGTAGTAGGCGATCGCTAGATGATAAGACATCAGGCTGGTGAGTATAACCATAGCAACTAATATTATATTATATGCAGTTATATATTTATCTATATAAGATAGCAAGGGAAGAAGAGGAGTAGGAGAGTTAGGAATTCCGAATTCCGAATTCCGAATTCGGAGACTCGGCTGGCTTGGGAGTGATATAATTTATACTGGTATTTGTACTGTACGCCTTTTACTGTCACCCTCTTGCTCCGATTCCTACTAGCTTTGGGAAGCTAAATTTTTTGAATCATACTTACCAATTGCTTCAACTTCACAGGTTTACTGAGGCAATCATTAGCTCCAGCAGCTAGGCAACACTCGCGATCGCCTTTCATTGCTAGGGCAGTCAGATCAATAATGGACACATCTACTAAGTTTGACTCCTTGGGGATATGCAGTATGGCTTCTAGACCATCAATTTCTGGCATTTGAATGTCCATCATAATCACATCGGGGTTTTCAGAGGACGATTAAACAGATTCAGATGCCACGCTCATGTTCGAGCCAACATCAGACTAAATGACGATCATATTTAGCAAGGCTGGGGAGCATTTGTTTTCTGTCGCGATTGCACGAATGAGTATTCTATCTCCAGAAGAGGGCATTGCTACTACTGGTCACTTATTTCTGCCATCCTGTACTAGTATTTCCTTGGAGTTTCCCATCAACCAAATTTCTGTAGCAGAAATTTAGCAAATTGGTATTACTATATGGCAGTAGTAGGAATTTTACGCTTGGATGAAAAGGTAGAATTAATCGCAGGACAAATTCTGAGCAAGATGTCACCCCAAGGAAGTCTCCATGCAGCAGCTATTCGACGAGCTTATCCCTTGTTTAGTCAATGTTTAAAACAGGTATTAGTACAGAAACAACTTCCAGTTATACTAAATAATTTTTCTGAACCTGAACCCGATATTGCGGTAGTAAAAGCAGAGCCTCTTGATTATGATGATTGCCATCCTACAGCAGAAGATGTATATTTGATTGTGGAGATTGCCGATAGTACCCTCAATAGTGACCTTGAGGTGAAAGCAAAGGAGTATGCTAGATCGGGAATTGAGGATTATTGGGTGTTAGATGTAAATCATCGTCAGTTGTATGTGTATCGACAATTGACCCCTATAATCCCGGCATTACCCGCACTCTCAAAGATACTTATCTGGATGTGAGAGCAGTTTTAGATCATGGCTCCACAGTCATAATTGAGATGCAAGTATTAAACGTTGAAGCTTTTGAAAAGCGAGTAATTTATAATCTAGCAAAAACTTATGGGAATCAGTTAGATACTGGTGCAGGATATAGAACATTAAAACCTTTCATCGCTTTGTCTTGCTTCCACTAATAACTGTTCCTTTTAAATTCTTGCGTAGGGTGGGTGAGGCGGAAATATCTCCTCTTACTCACAATAATTTTAGTTTCCGCCGTAACCCACCAGAATTAAACACTATAGCTATCTTAATATTTGCTTGACAAGCTGATTATTGCATCAAATGATTTTTGCATCAAAATAGATGTTTAATACCATTTTAAAAAAGAATGTTACAAATAGACATCTCCGAAAAATAAATAAATTGTGATAGAATCAGCAAAAATTTGATTTTTAGCAGCCAATTATGAGCAGTGTCGGGTCAGGTGGCCGACCCCAGTCGGAGCTTTCTTATGTCGCCTCCCGGCTCAAACCCTTTTTCTTCCATCCTTGACTCGACAGAGATTTCCGTCATTGTCACCTTTGACCTAGTTTCGCCTATTACCGAAAGACTCTTTCGGACTTACCCTGTTGTATCATCTGAAGTTTTTGAGGTGATTGAGGCACCCCCCCCGTAGAAAAGGTGGTTACCTATTCTACGGTCGGAATTTTGTTTTCACATACAGATGAAATAGGAGCATCTGTATCTACCTCCTTACCTTTTTGGTCTCCACGGCCGAGCCTGGATAATTTGCCCTGTCTATTTATAACGCAGTTTTAGCTAAAGCTACATGAATAATCAACAACGCGCGACTGTGTTCACCTTTCCATTTTTTTCCCTCTTGCTCCATTCCACCTAATCCCTGGTGGCTGCGGCTACTTTTCGGCCAAAAAGGTAAGGACTTACCTTTTTGGGAGCCTCCCTGTTGAGCCAGTCGCGCGACAGGCTCAAACGGGACTTGCATTCGGACTGTTTCATTACTTACTCCAAGAGTAGTCGGACTCCTAGAGTCTTTTCCATGAGGGTAGGGGGTGAAAATCCCTAGAGGACTTGATGTCCCATTTCAGACTACCAGTGGCCGACAA
>JAJEAQ010000025.1 GCA_022822685.1 Trichodesmium sp. jk18x7bins.61 | reverse complement strand
CGAGCATCAACTTCATATATATCTTCTAGAATTAGCTTTTCTGCTTTGTCACCAATCTCGTCAAGAGCATTATAGAAATCGTCCACGTGAGGTGAATTATTTCTATTAAATGTTTCCTTTTCAACAAAATCACCACTAAACATATTTATAGCAGTCTCAAGTTTTGTACCATCTGCTAAAGTTAAGCCTTTCTTCACTGCGTCTTTTATATATAAGTAAGCATCCAAAATATGCTCTTGAATGTCTTGAACATCTATTTCCTCTTCATACAAATAAGCTCGGTATTCTGTCTTGTATTTAGATAGTTCGTATTCAGCTACAATGTTGGGATATGTTTTTAGCAAATATTCATCCGCTTTGTCATCTATTGTGCCCTCTGCTTTAATTTCTATTAATTTCTGATCTTTGTTAATTGAATCTTTCAAACTCTCTTCCTTATTTCTAAAGCCAGCATTACTTTCTCTGCCTCTATGTTTGTCAACTAGGTGTTGGACTTCATGCTTAAGTGTGTTGAAGGTTGTTTCTCTATTATAATCAGAGGGGTTAGCAAAATATACAAAATTTGGGTATCCTTCCCGGTTGTTTTGAAGGGCGATTATAGCTTTATCAATAATAAACGTATTGCTTGACGATGAGTATGACAAATCCTCTTGGTCATATTCTTTAGGAGCATCCCATAAATGTCCCTGCTCCAAATAGGGGTTTGGAAATACAGCATATTCTGTTTGAATGTCTCTTCCTGCCTGTTTCACTCTGGCATCAGAGTCACCTGTAGTTGTCAAAGCATAGAGTTTTGACTTTGGATTTGGAGGCATAAACCACTGACATGAATTTCTCAGACGTCTATCAGAACTGTTTAATCCCAACTCAACAGATTCTTTTAAAAATTTTCTGTCTTTTGCATGTTTGTCTGTTGCATACTTTAAACCTTGCTTTTGAACTGCCTTTTCTTCTTCTCTTATTTTTGCGGGAAGCTCTGTTATTTTCTTCTTAAACTTTTCCAGATTTTGAACGTCTCGCTGTAATTGTCTGTTTTTCAGAGCAGGAACAATCTGTCCAAAATCTGATTTAATTTGCTCATTTCGCAAGCTTCCTGAGTATTCGTTGATCTTATCTAAGATTTCTTGGAGTTGCAATATCTGTCTTCCATAATTATCATCAGGAACTTTTTTATATGCTTCTAAGCTCTGAATAAGATCAGATGTTTTTAAGGCATTAATAACTTCATTACAAGCCATATTTTTGCATAACACAGCCGTTGAAATGTCTGTAGACATCATGTAGTTCTCAGTTTCGATACTTTTTTGACTGTTGGATACCTCCTCTACAATCTCTTTTATTATGCTCATAAAATCATCTGTTTTTCTTTGTATACACTTGGTGTTTACATTGTTTACTACACTTGCTTTCTTAAGTTTTGCCTGTATTGGTATATTTGTGTGTCCAGATTCTCGCTCTAGTTGAGCTGATATTCCCTGAAATTCTGGCACCCATGGTGTTTGCTTCCCATTCCTGATTTCCCTGATAGCCCTTGTACCAATTGCGCTCTCTAATTGCTGCAATTCATCACTACTCAAGCTTTTTGGATCTTGTTGCAATCTTTGCACCACCCCAGATAGGGGAGCATAACTCTTCGTGGGGGTGATGTTCCTAGTTATCGGGTTTGCGCTAAGAATGGGTGATGTTTTTTTTGAGAGTTGTTGATTGTAATACATATCATCTCCTTGATTTGACTTAGGGTTTTCATCAAAATATTTTAATTTAGAGATGCACTCAATAACAGTAGCTATCACACTCACTCATTAGACATCTCCATGAATTAAGTTTTGGCTACGGTAGGGCAAGGGTTTCAGAATCTTTTTGGAGATCGTCTATTGGTGATCAGCCAACTACCTCGGTAATCAGTATTCAACTAACATGAAGGTGAAGCTCATAATATGAATTTGGTGTATCGCATTATCATAGCATTATTTTTGGAATTTGGTATATGATACTAAATCCAGTTTAAATAGGAGCTTTATTACTTTGGTATATCGTTCACTGTCTGGCGATCGCTTAATAAAAAAAGCCCGCAATGCGGGCTAGTCGTTAATATCAAAAAAGACATGCAAGTGACAACTTAATCCAATATCTCAAAAGACTGAACTTCTAATACCGGACCGATCATCGCGATAGTCATCACATCATCACGCACTACACCTGTAATGCTTGCCTTTTGATCAGACTGACACAACTCACTCGGAGCATCCTTCAACTCATAAGTCTCCCTATCAGTTACTAAAGCCCAAGTGCCAGTACCAAATCCTTGGCGTTCGACAGTGCCACTAACTGTAATACTACTCATGCTAACCGTTCCTCTGTTCTAATTGCCAAACGTGCTAAACCTAAGCATAACAAAGCATTTACAACTAAGAAAACTTGAGCTGGTACACCTGCACCTAATCCCCAAACTGCGGGGTCTACAATTGCACTAACAGCCAAACAGCTAGCAACGCCAATAGTAGTACCGATCGCCACCCATTTCCATTGCTGATGTCCCAATAACAGCACAATTAACAGCACCGGAATCAACGCACTAGCAAAAATGGGATTCAAAACCATACTACCTTGAATTGCCCCACCGAGTTCAGGAATAGAACTACCCATCACACGCATCGGCCATTGAGGTAAATCAAACACATAGAAACCACGCAGGAAAAACAAGCCACTACTACCAGCAACTAATCCAGTATGTAAGAGAAAATTCCAACTGAAAGGGAAATAATTCCGCAATAACCAAGCTAATAAGTACGAACCCAAAACCATTGCCAACTTAGGCAACAATGCGACAGCACCACAATCAAGCCAGAAACCAGGATTGAGATAGCCGTTATCATATAACCACCGGAAGAAGTCGCGGAACGTAATTTGACCTTTAACCGCTAACTTCACTGCTGCGGCCGCATCCAACTGACCAGCGCCAAAATGATTCAAGGGATCTTTTTTCACTACTCTGGCGGATTTTCTGAGGATGTTAGTAATTTCCTCTGGATCTTCAACACCACTAGCTTTAATTAATGCTGCTACAGCTGCAACATGGGGAGATGCCATACTTGTACCTTGAAAGGAAGCAAACATGCTCTTACCAGTTTCTGGATTAATAGTTTCTTGCAGAATACCACCAGTTTCATTTTTGCCAGAAGTAGCACCACCTGGTGCAGAAATATCAACCCCTGCACCAAAATTAGAGTAAGCAGCTTTTTCTCCAGATGGATCAGTAGCAGAAACACCGACAACATGGGGATAACGAGCGGGATAGCTAGCTGAATTTTGGCTAGAGTTGCCTGCTGCCGCAATAATAACTACACCTTTGTTATGGGCATAGTTAATAGCGTCTTTCATAATTTGGCTTTCATCGCCACCACCAAGACTCATATTAATTACATCTGCACCATTGTCGGCTGCAAATTTTATCGCTTCAGCGATATCGGAAACTGTACCACCACCACTAGCAGCTAATACTTTTAGAGGCATAATGCTAGCTTCATAGGCAATACCTGCTACTCCATAGTTATTATTGGTAGATTGGGAAATAGTCCCAGCAACGTGGGTACCATGGCCATTATCGTCTGTAGCTAATGTGCGATCGTTGACAAAATCGTAGCCGGGGGCAAATTTAGTTTTTTGCAAGTCAGGAACTCTAGTGACTCCTGTATCAATTACCGCTACAGTTATGCCCTCACCTTTAGTTTCATTCCAGGCCGATTCAACATTGATGCTGCGGAGATTCCATTGTTTCCCGTACAGGGGGTCATTAGGAGCCCCATCAAGACCTTCAAAAATGATAGCATTAGCACTATAAACATAGTTAGGTTCTATATATTC
>JAJEAQ010000601.1 GCA_022822685.1 Trichodesmium sp. jk18x7bins.61 | reverse complement strand
TTTTTAGGGATCGAGCTCTGGCTAACAAAGTTGGGCGAGGGCTAGTTAATTTCTTTATGGGAAGCGCCTTGCTTGGCGCTAGCAATCGCTCAACTTTGTGATGCGTTATATATAGCGTTTTTGCGTAAGTCCTGTTTATATCTATGCCAGCTAAAGCTTTTTGACTGAGTGCTGCTATAATCAACTGCTGAGAAATCTGATTTGTGAGAGCTTGATTAGCAAGCTTCAATTGATCTATTTGTTCTATAACTTGTTTTTCTAGCTCTGCATTCAGAAGAGAAAGTTGTTCTTCAGCATGTTTGCGATCACTGATATCGTTACCTTCAGAAATTAATAATTATACTTGCCCGAATTCATTGTAAATTGATTTCAGAGAAAAGTCAAGTGTAATTACCTGTTTATCTTTACCAATTACCATCATTTCATAACGCATACACTCACCTTGGAGTGTTTTTGCGATCGCTTCTCTAATTTGTGCTTGAGCAATTCTATGTTTAGTTTCAATATCTTTTTGGTTTTGCTCATCATCTATTGCTAACCACCACTGGTATTGATAAAAAGCTTTTCCAACAATATCTTCATGTTTGACACCAGTAAATTCTAAGAATGTTTGATTAGCTTCTAAGATAGTGCCATCTGGCTTGAGTAGACTAATAAATTGAAATGTTTGGTTAAAAACTGCCTGGAAACGTCTTTCACTTTCGCGGATAGCAGTAATATCTCGCCCCAATACTTGGTACTCTACTAAATTATTGTGTTCGTCAAAGATGGCTCGATTTGTCCACTCATGCCATATTTGCTCTCCATTAGGCATTCTAGCTAGATGTTCATGGGCGATTACAGGTTTTGTTACAGTCAAAGTCTCTAATAGATTCTGTAACCTTACCTCCTCAAAACCAGGAAGAAACTGATCAAAACTTATCCCAATTAACTCTTCTGGTGTTTTGTCAAAGTAGGGACAATAAACATGATTGACAAAAGTTAATATTCCGTCAGGCTCAAAACGACAAATCAATTCGGTTTGATCTTCGACTCTCCCTTGATAGTTATTTTCACTCTTTTGCAATGCTATTTCTGTTGATTGGTACTCTGTGATTTCCGATTCTAAATTTTGGGGGGTTGATTTTAATTGTACTGGAGGTAATGCTAGTAATTGAGGAATTAGAGGGTAAAGTGCCAAAGCTGTGAATATAGAAACTATAGCTGTAATTGCTTTAATACTAACTAATACCCAATAGGCTGGATACCACAAAGTCCAAACTTCTATAAGGTGGGTTGTACCACAGGAAACAATAAAAGCTCCTAATATCCAGAATATCCATTTAAAATGTACGTTCTGCCCTTGACATACAAAGTAGATGAGCATGAAGGAAATAGAGTAGTAAATTATTCCGATTAATGTGTCTGAGCTAGCATGTAGCCAGATTGCCCCTGAATGGCCAAATTCCCATTGTCCGTGGGGCATAAATTGCTCTAGGGAAAAAATATTTTGTGTTAGTTGCCATATCGTTACTGGTTTTCTAATTTTTAATTTTGGCCTAATTTACAACTGTCAGTTTTAACTATGATTGAGTTCCTCAAACTCGCTCATCTATCCCATCTTGATCAAAAAATATATAAAGACTATATCTAACTTGAAAAAATACTTAAGTAGGCTAGTCAAATTAAATAAAAAATTGTTGTGATAGGCATAAGGGAATAGAGAATATAGAATATAGATCAAAAAATACTGACTACTTTTTATAGTACAAATTCACTAGAAGAATGTGAGTGTTAAAAAATCTCAGTTGTCAGAAGTAATGTCAGGAACCCCTAGCTGTCGGCGCAGCCGGCCGTAAGGCCAAGCTATGGGGCAAGTCAGACCCCCTTGTTGCTGTGCTCCTAGTAGGGGAGCAAAACACCTGACCAGTCAAAGACCATAAGAGGTCTACGTTATCGGCAAGGGTTTAAGTTCCTACCAGGGGATGCTTTGCCAGATTGATGCTCTAGAACCAGGGGGTTAAACACGCCCGTAGGGACGTTCCATGGAACGTCCGTGCCTTCACCGATAATACCGACCGATAACATTTCGGCTACTGCCGACATGAAAGGCGTTTTTGCGCTTCGCAAAGCTCCGCTTTTCATGTCGCTTCGGCACCTCACCACATGAAAAGTGCCACCAAAGTTAAGAGAAGAAGTTTTAGGAGGTTTTAACCCCTACCTCGTAAGGGGAAAGCCTTTCAAATATTTTGAGAACCTGATCAAATATTGGCTTTTAAGGAGGAGTCCTCCCCCAGGCCTTCAATAGGACTAATTTTTTTCGCGATAGAATATTTATAACCCTGTTCTTTACATTTAGTAACTTTGGCAAGATGTCTGAAATTTCAACTCCCTACGACACGCAAGCAAGAGAAAAGAGGCAAAAGTACTGCTAGAAGAGGGTTTCTTGTCCCCCACTAGATTTTTGAAATTATTGGTGTGCTTTTTGCTTTTCATGTCGCGCAGCGTTGGTTCAGCCAGGCATGGTCGAGAATATGTCAAGATAATCTACCAGTAAGTAGTTGAGAGGAAATCAACATGGAAATTAAGGCAACCAATACACCTCAGTTAGAATGGGCCGGAGATGCCCTAGCCATCGGTTTATTTGAAGATGGTATGGAATTAACTGGAGAACTAGCCAAATTAGATGAAAAGCTGACTGGTACTTTATCTGAACTAATTGAAGAAGTTGAATTCAAAGGTAAAGTCAACAGTAGTGCCTCAACTCGTGTTGGTAGTAAAAGCCCGATCCGCAAAATTATTATTGTGGGCTTAGGTAAATCAGAGGATTTGAAATTAGAAACTCTCCGCCAAGCAGCAGCTACCTGTGGGCGTTTGGCAAAAAAAGAGAGGTGCAAAAGCCTCGGTATTTGTCTACCAATGTGTCAAGATGCTAATTCTACAGCTGCAGCAATCACTGAAGGTTTTGAGTTGGCCCTCCATCAAGATCATCGCTTTAAGTCTGAACTGGAAAATCAAGGGCCGGATGTAGAACAAATCGAGTTAATTGGTTTAGCTGGTTCTGATGAAGCGATCGCCCGCGCCAGACAAATCTGTTCTGGGGTAATTCTAGCACGGGAACTTGTAGCAGCACCCCCTAACTCTTGCACTCCCATAACTATGGCCCAAACGGCTGAAGCTTTGGCTCAAGAATTTGGACTAGGCATAGAAATCTTAGAACAAGAAGACTGTGAAAAGCTGGGTATGGGAGCTTTCCTGGGAGTTGCCAAAGCTTCAGACTTGCCTCCAAAGTTTATTCATATCACCTATAAACCAGAAGTGACTCCTCGTAGAAAGTTAGCAATAGTAGGAAAAGGCTTAACTTTTGACTCTGGTGGCTTAAACTTGAAAACCTCTGGTAGTGGCATTGAAATGATGAAAACTGATATGGGTGGAGCAGGAACAACTTTTGGCACGGTTAAGGCGATCGCGCAGTTAAAACCAGATGTGGAAGTTCACTTTATTAGTGCTGTCACTGAAAATATGGTGAGCGGTCATGCTATGCACCCTGGAGATTTCCTCACTGCTTCCAACGGCAAAACTATTGAAGTGAATAACACAGATGCTGAAGGGCGTTTAACTTTAGCAGATGCGCTAGTATTTGCTGAGAAATTAGGAGTAGATGCGATCGTAGATTTAGCAACTCTCACCGGTGCTTGTGTTATAGCATTAGGTAATGATATTGCTGGCTTGTGGAGTCCTGATGATAACTTAACAGCTCAACTAAAAGCAGCAGCAGAAAGTGCTGGGGAGAAACTGTGGCGGATGCCTTTAGAGGAAAAATATTTCGAGGGGTTAAAGGCTATGCACGCTGATATGAAGAATACTGGGCCTCGCCCTGCTGGTGCTATTACTGCAGCTTTATTTTTGAAGCAGTTTGTAAAAGACACGCCTTGGGCACATATAGACATTGCAGGTACGGTTTGGATAGATGCAGAAAATGGTTGCAATAATCCTGGTGCTACTGGTTATGGCGTTAGAACTCTAGTAAATTGGGTTTTGAGTTAGAATTTGGTAGGAGTTCAAGCTCCTGACAAACCATAAAACTTCAGCATAGGTATCCTATAAATTCTGCCTTCTAGCAAAGCAAGTTAACAACAGGGAGGTTATATAATGTCGGGTTATGCAGTGATGATGAGGATAGCACAGGAGTTGGGGAGTGAGCCATAAAGTTGAATACATCTTTTCCTTTTTTATACCCAATTATTAATTTGTTTAGGAGTTAACCTAATTTCTGGTGGTATCAAACTAGGGATGCTTAAAGCACTTTTTAGGATCATGAGGTACAAAATTTGGAGTTTTACATCATCTTCGCTTGAATCCTGAGCAATAAAGAATGGCTCAATCAGATGCTGTGCTTTTTGTTTTAAAGGGAGAGCAGAGGGGAGTTGGCTTTAGTGCCACCCTTTCAAAGGGAATCTCCCCTACTGCCTTATCAAGGGGAAAAGGGGAATAAAACAGAGGTTTTAGGGATCGAAGTTTTTTATAACTAATTATCAGAACATGATATTAGATAGTGCGAGTCGTTTCTAGTAGGAATCCTTGGCAACCAAGGACGTATGACTAGAGTCCAGCCCATGTGCTCCCACACATGGCGGATAACTGAGATAAGAATGTGGGTGAAACCAAAGGTCAGTCCTACCCGCTAA
>JAJEAQ010000460.1 GCA_022822685.1 Trichodesmium sp. jk18x7bins.61 | reverse complement strand
CCCCTTACTCCCTGAAGACTGGCCCAAACCTCTACACATTCAGGTCGCCTGTCGCGCTCCCTAAGAAAGCTCCGACTCTTGGAGCCAACAAGAGAAACAATACAGAGCCCTAGGTTCTAAATATATTTCATGTAGCTTTAGTTAAAACTGGTCCCTTACCCCTACTGTCAAGGCCTGATTTGTAGAGATAGCCTATTTAATTCTGAAGAAATAGAAACCCATCACATAGAACCTGTGAAGGAAAGAGGAACTGAAGACAAGGAGAATCTGAGCCATATGCACAGAGGGTGTCTTATTCATGTAGCTTTAGCTACAACCCTTTTAGCTAAAGCTACATCAGAAAGCGCAGACTGGAGTCGGCCACCTGACCAGACATTAAATCAAAGAAAGCTAGCCAACCGTCTCAACGGCTGGAACAATAAGCTATATAGGTTTTAAGTCAAAGTATACTTTGACTTTTAGTGATGTAGATGAGGAAATTATACAAAATTGAATGGGCAAAAATTCAAGTGCTGATACAAAAGAGCAAATTCTTAATGCTGCCGAGAGACTTTTTGCCTCTCTAGGTTTTGCAGGAACTTCACTACGGGCAGTGATTCGCGAAGCAGATGTGAATTTAGCTGCAATTCATTACTATTTTGGTTCTAAAGAAGAATTATTTGTAGCTGTCGTTAGGCGAGTGGCAGCCCCCATTGTCGGGAGGCAACTCCAAAGACTGGCGATTCTAGAAGAGTCGGACAACCTGCCTTCAGTAGCAGAAATTTTAGAAGCTTTTATTGCTCCACCTCTAGAAGTAGTTCTAGAGCGACCGCCACTGGGGCCAATTCATGCACAGTTTATTGGGCGTTGTCGTGCCGAGCCCTATCCAGTTCAGAAACTAGCGGAACCAGAATTTGCTAGGAGTCAACAGAGATTTTTATACATACTGACAAAAGTCTTGCCCAATCAATCTCCGACAGAATTGAGGTGGAAACTAGATTTAGTAGTTGCAATGCTAGTACGGATTCTCAATCAAATGGAGCAATTAGAAATGCTCAATGAAAAGAGTTGTGTTGAGGAGATTGAGAATATTGTTGAGCGTCTTGTAATTTTTATAACTGTTGGAATTAGTGCTTAGAAAAATAAAATTTATAATAGTGATGTAGAAAATAATGTAACAGCTTAACAGCTTAACAAAAATACACAACAGGAGTTTTCATGTACCAGTTCCAGATACAAGTCCCAAATAAAAAAGCACCTATTCAGTTATCAAAGCCCAAAAATCAGATAGCCAACAAAACGATAACACAGGATACAAGAGTAGACAAGAAAACATTACCTCAACCTAAATTTAGAAGCATATTCGATCTGCAATGGGGACGTTCAGAACTCTTGAGGGAACCAATACAAGCCAAGAAAGAGGTAAATGCACATAATCATACTTCAACTACTTCTCAATGTATACAGCGAAGTCCAGATGGAGATAAGAATAAAACATCTTTGTCCACAGAGCATCTTAATGTAGTAGGAGAAGATCATATTCAATCATCCAAAAGACGAAAAGACGAAAAAGAATATGCAAAAATCTATAGTGGTTCATCTAATTACTGGGTGGAGCATCAATTTCTAGAGCGACCTCTAACTCCTGATGAAAAACGTCAACGGGAGGAAAATCCCTCATTGTTTCGCGACACACGAAAATCTGCAGATTCATTCAAACTACAATTTTTTCAGGCTCTAAATTTTCTAGAAAGCAATGCTCAGATACTTACTAAATTTGAGAAACTGACTGAACTACATAAGAAAGGAAACGACCAAGGACAGTTCAGAGACAACTTTGTCCAATTGCTTATGGATGAATTGGAAAAGGCAGAGTATTGGATTGATGTTTTGGCATGGCAAGTGCTAGATTTGCACTCCGGTAAATATGATGTTGAATTAGAGGGAGAAGAAAAAAAGATTTTGGGCATTTAGAAAAACAGATCAAAAATGTAGCAGTCACCTGGAAAGATACCTATAAAAAAGCATACAATGTAGCTCTTTCCCATGGCTACAAAAATTTTACTGAACCTACTAAGATGGGTTCTGATTGGGAATGGGCATCAGGAGGAGTAGTCGTGACCAGTGAAAATTACGATAGACCAAGTAATGTAGAACCTGTTGTAGATGGAATACTACTTGCGACTAATCCCAAAAATTACAAGGCAAGTGTGGATGCTTTAGTTTTGAGTGTCAAAGCAAAAAGACTTATAGGTAATTATGATTATTCAAATAAAACAGGGAAAGATATTCATAGAGAGCGTTCCGATGCAATGCACATAGCAGCCGAAAAGTTTGAGTTAGATAATGAAAAAGGTGTATGGAAGATTGGAGATGGTCATGTATCGGAGATTAAGGAAAAATCTTCAGGCCATATAAATTACAATCTGGTTAGCATGGATGAGTTTAATCCGCACTTTGAAGAAGATTTAAAGTTAAAGAATACAGCAAATAGAAGCTCGTTGTGTACTATTCTTTGACACTCCCTGCGAGTCGAGCTACGAGGATTCTTGATTCTACGACTCGCCATCATCTTCGATAAAACAATATTCAATCCGAACCAGTTTGAAATTACTGTCACCAACTTCAGAGGAGAAAAAATCGCGACGAACTTCTTGTAATCCTAACTCGATAAACTGGGCAACTTGGCTATCTGATAAAGGCCAAGGAGGACCATCGGATACAACATCATTATCCTGCATACGAGTAATCACCAACAGTGTACCTCCACTAGCTACTAAAGGAGCAATGCAGTTAATAACTCGCGATCGCATCTCCACCGGCAAAGCCTGAATAGTGCGTGACTCCAAAACCAAATCAAATTTATGATGCCACTGAGAATCTAAAGCCAATAAATCAGCAACCAAATAGTTGACTGAGGAATCAGGGAATCTTTCCTGACACCAGGCGATCGCCTGCGGTGAAATATCAAAGGCTGTCACCTGAAAACCAGACTTTGCTAAAGTTTCTGCATCATCACCCAACCCACAGCCGATAACTAAAGCAGTGTGCCCTTCTCCTTGGGCTTGAGAAATATTTAACCAATCTTGCAGATAGGGGTAAGTAGTTAAAGGCGCCCAAGGTATTTGTGCAGTATCACCCTCAGCTTCAGCATATAAAACATCAAACCATCCAGTAGGATTTGATTCTTGAAATTTATTTGCCAATATTTTGACTTTCTCTCGAATAGCTTCTGGTTGTTGTTCAAACATAATTTTTCTCAATAAATGTTTACAAAAATTAGGTGTTAAGGAAAATTTGAGGCCAGAAGTAGAAAAAGTAACTATCAACAGCAGATTATCTTGTTGTAGCCCCACCCTCTACTATACACCCCTTGTCACTTCTTCACCAATTTCAAAAAAGATAATTACAGTCGTAGGGTGGGCAAATATTGATTGCTCTGGAACAACAATAAATTTAGAAATGTTTGCCCACCTTAGTTCTGGGAATTTCTAAGTGTTATCGCCAAAAACTGTGTAGCAATATTTATGGAAATTGATGTAACTGGATTTGATCTGAGGTGGCAGGGAATATTCATCTAGGGAGCCAATCTTCATTAAGAAGTTGTTCAAGAGTATAAGAGCATTCTTGAGGTAAAGTATTGAGTTGAGTTTTCGCTTTTACAAATTTGAGAGCATCTTGATCAAGAGATGATAACTCTTCAGATAAATGATTCCTTAAATTAGTAGTTAAACGGCGTTTAAGCTGAGTTCTAAAACCAATGATTTCTGCTGACCAGTGGTGAGAATTTTGTAGATATTCAGCTTGCCAATATTGATCTAAAAGTAGATGCCTAATAATTTGTTATAGTAAACTTTCAACAGCATTTTTTTCACTTCTGCCAAAAGTTTCTAATTCCTCAATTAAGTTTTCATAATCTAATTGTTGGAGTTGACGGTTTTTCAGTAGTTTAATAGCTTCTTATGACCAGCGTTATGATTCAGTTTCATAGAGTTGTTTGAAGTCTGTAATTTTATTAATCATGTTTAATATATCTTGCTAAAGACTCTGGCATAAAATCAGGAATTATGGTTCTAAATTTACTTGTTTATTCAATAATTATATATTCATAATTTTGAGTTGTGGGGATATCGGGTCAGGCGGCCTCCCCCTAGAGGAGCTTTCAGGTCGCGCGACAGGCGACCTGAGGATTACTCCTGTTCCCTCCCCTCAGAACGGAACGTGACGGTTTCCCATCACAGGGCTCAAGCCTTAGGAACAGTCGAACAATTCTGGGATTTTGAATGTACCTGTTTTAGCTTCCCTACATGAATATGACAGCCTCTGTGCATATGGCTCAGATTCTCCTTGTCTTCAGTTCCTCCTTCCTTCACAGGTACTATGTGATGGGTTTCTATTTCTTCGGAATTGAATCGGCTGTCTCCACAAATAGGACATTTCCAGTTTGGTTTTTTGGCGATTTGTTTTAGCTAAAGCTACATGAAATATATTTAGAAC
>JAJEAQ010000599.1 GCA_022822685.1 Trichodesmium sp. jk18x7bins.61 | reverse complement strand
CTGGGGATGGGGGACTTTCATTGCTGACCCCTTGTTGATTATTAACTATCATTTTTGGGGATTTGTAGATATACAGTTTCTTGACTTTAAATTTAGTTTATACCTTATTAATTAACTTATTGCTGAATCCAGATGTGAAGTACTCAATACCGTAAGGCATTACGACTAGGATTGACCCCTAAAAGTGGATCGAAGGTTATAGTTGGGGATTCCGCCGGAGACTTTAGCTAGTGCAGCAAGACGGAAATCACTCAGCAGTAACAAAATACTGAAAGCTTTACCAATCAATACTTTTAACTTTTGACTTCAAAGTTAGCATTGTAGCGTTTTTTACGAGAGCACTAATCAGGCTGACAAGTTAGAGACAAGCTGGGGAATCTCAGCAGCTTCAGGTGGCTGAGGCTCAATACTGAATTAATTAAGATGAATTAAAGGAGATTCTGGATTTTTGAGGTCAATATAGGCCATTCGGCGAGCATCAAGTTGATTTGGCAATTCTCGCATCTGATCTAGGGTATTTAGTTGCTCGCTAAATCGAGAACTAT
Source organism: Trichodesmium sp. jk18x7bins.61 (assembly GCA_022822685.1). Taxonomy (GTDB): domain Bacteria; phylum Cyanobacteriota; class Cyanobacteriia; order Cyanobacteriales; family Microcoleaceae; genus JAJEAQ01. The sequence continues at coordinate 8,247 of JAJEAQ010000599.1, read as the reverse complement.
ATGGTCCAATATGGACTAATCCTAGTTCGGTGGTCAGAATTAGGTTTCCTGGATCTTGCCAATTAATCTCAAATACTTTAACAGGGCTCCGACTTAGGCTTTGGTATAGGAGATGCCAATATTTACGGTACTGTTCAGTAAAACCAGTTACTTTTAGAGTAGGTAAAGATTGGGTTCGTTCCAAAGCAGAAAAGCTTTCTAGAGGTATCCAATTGCCATGGGCATCTAACCAGCCCATTTTTTTTGTGCTAGTACCTACCTTACTTTTCAATTGAGTAATTGCTACAGGGCGTCTTTCTACAATCTCAATCTTTAAACTAGGAGGAAGTAAATGACGACTAATTCTGGCCTGAGCAATTGGACCGTGGGACTCTAAATTTTTAGCTAGTATCTGTGGTTGAATTTTCCACAAAGACTGAGGATACTCCAAAGGAATTAGAGATAATATGGCTCGCTCTGAAAGTAATTGGTTACCTTCTACGGTTAACTGTTCTTGTTTTGTGATGAGCCAAAATTGCTTAGATTGAGTGATTGTCCAGAGTAGAGTTCCTGATAAACCCCCTACTGCTAATATTTGCCATATTAGTAGTACTACTCTGAAACGTCTTTGACGACGCAATGTTCTTCGCCTACCTGCTAAATCTGATTGAGAAACTGATGCAATACTATTAGCCATTTACCTATAAATTTAAATAATACTAAACGAGAGTGGAATATAGGCTCTTGTCAGAAACTCCTAGCTGTCGGCTCCGCCTGCCCTAAGGCAAAAGGTATGGAAGAAGCCAGTGCCAATGTTGCTGTACTCTGAGTAGGTAAGCCCCAAACGTGACGGGCCTTAGTTCCTAATAGGTCTACGTTATTGGCAAGCGTTTAATTTCCTACCTTGGGATAGGTTGCCAGTGCCTAGTTCATGAACCGAAAAGTTAAACACGCTCCGCAAGAATTCTCTATCTGTCTACACAGTGGGGAGGAATTGTGGGCGTTTAATTTTGTCTGAAAACAGGAATCATGGAGATCATCCCATGTGTCAAGTTTTTAGTCCACACTCCCACCAATTCTACAAAGATGTCCTTTTTAAAAGCACCGTAATAGGGTTTGAAGATAGACTGCTCTAGGGAAACACCCTTGCTGTTCGTAACATGTAGAATCTTATGGGGTAGACAATTGCTTGCGAAAAGTAAAACTTATCTTTACAAGCCCCATCAGTCTATATGGTGGGGCAATTGAGGTAATACTGCTCTTTCTGCTCTGACCCATAGATGCTCACACACCCCTTGCCTATAACTAAATAATGTCAGAAAATTATACTCAATTAGGAACTCCCTATTTCTACTATAGATAGTGTACGTATTTGCCAAAGTGGGAAAAATGTTGCTATCCATACTGCTTTGCGTAAGTCTGAGCAAGAATATTACGTAATACTGTTGACTATTTATTAAGAGGAAATCTATGTTGGGTGAACGACTGGACTTAGTTAAATTTTACAAAGCTTGTAACCCAAGCAAGACCATAATAGTAGGACATCCTGAAGATAAACAATACTACATTGATTTTGCTACTGTCAGAGGTAGTGACATTATCCGAGAGTTGGAAAGAACTATTATACTTTTATCTGGGAATCAGCCTACTTGTCAATTATTTACAGGACATATAGGTTGTGGTAAATCTACTGAACTTTTTAGACTAAAAGACCAACTCGAAAAACGAGGATATCATGTTGTGTATTTCGAGTCCTCTGAAGACTTAGATATGGGGGATGTAGATATTAGTGATATTTTGCTGGCGATCGCTCGTCAAGTCAGTGAGAGTATGGAAAAAGCCAAAATCAAACTCAAGCCTGGCTACTTCCAAAAACTATTTACTGAAGTATCAGAAGTATTACAAACCCCGATACAATTTTCCACAGAAGCAGAAGTATCTATTGGTATTGCTAAAATTACTGCTAAAACTAAGGATTCTCCTAAGCTGCGTTCTCGATTAAGACAATATCTAGAGCCACGAACCAATACTATTCTAGATTCAATCAATCAAGAATTACTAGGGCGTGCAAACCTTGAACTTAGACGTTTAGGCAAACAGGGACTGGTTGTGATTATGGATAACTTAGACCGTGTAAATAACTCGCCCAAATCTTGGGGACGTACTCAACCAGAATATTTATTTGTAGACAGAGGAGAACAGCTCAAAAAACTTAACTGTCACGTAGTTTACACAATTCCCCTCACTTTAATGTTCTCTAATGATTATGGCAGATTATCTAGTCGATTTGGAGTCAAGCCAAAAGTATTGCCAATGGTGCCTGTACAAACCAGATGCAGAAAACCCACAATGACACCTCGTGATTATGAACCAGGCATGGCTTTACTGCAACAAATGGTACTAGCTAGAGCTTTTCCTGAAATACCATCTAATGAACGTCTGAAATTGATTCCAGAGCTATTTGACACTCCTGAAACCCTAAATCGACTTTGCCGTGTCAGTGGAGGTCATATGCGAAGATTGCTAATGTTACTCTATAGCTGTTTACAACAAGAAGATCCTCCTTTTTCCCATGAATGTTTGGAAAATGTGATTCGAGAATACCGAGATGACTTACTCAGAGCTATTAGTTTTGATGAGTGGGATTTGTTATTTCAAGTAGTACAAAATCAAAAAGTTACTGGCGAAAAAGAGTGTCAAACTTTATTACGAAGTATGTTTGTTTTTGAATACCGAGACCACAATGGTAATTGGTTTGGAATTAATCCAGTGTTAGCAGAAGCTGAGATGTATACTGATTGGGTAAATAGTAATTAGTTATACTAAATATTGCAGTATAACACAGAGACTTTAGTTTAAAGACAAAAGGTAGAAAACAGAAGTTGATGTAGTCTACTGAGAGTGAAAAAACACTATATTGTTATAACTTTACTATGACTTAATCTATACACAAACTGCTGTAGAAGTTATTATAGCAGTGCGATCGCAGCTTTAGTTAGGGTTATTGACGTTATAGTTGTTATCTCAAATTTTATAGCATCAGAATGATAGAACTCACCTAAAACATTTTGTTCTATAGAGTTGACACAAGACATCAAAATGAGACATTATCTAAAATTTTGTAGCAATATTGATTGAAATTGATCTAACTACTGACTACTTAGGCTATGAGCTGATAATGATAAAATAATTTCTGCCAACTTTTCGGCAGCCCCTGGTTTACCCCGAACATTTCGGAGCAGAGCGCGCATTTCCTCTAACTTCCCTGGATGACTCAAGAACTCCAAAACTAACTCCCCCACTGCTTCTGGTTTCAATTTCCCCACCAACTCCGGCACAATTTCCTGTTTTGCCCAAATATTCGGCCACGCGAACAGTTGCCCCTGACGCAATACTAACCAATTAATTGCAGCAGCAAAAGCAGCACCTACCCCTGGTAAATTTGCTAACACCCCTGGTAAACCATCCCAAGCTCTCATAATATCTAGCTGTTGAGTGGGAAGTAATACAACCATGGGTATTGCTAAGGCACCTAACTCAGCAGTGTTAGCACCAACAGTAGTTAGGCAAAGACAACATTGAGAAAGTATATCATAAGCAGGAGTGCGGGTGATCAACTCCACCTCTAAACCTTTAGGTGTCACCAGTTTAGGATTTTCGACTTTGACTAGATGATTGTCTTGATTTCTATTTCCTCCTGTTTGTGGCATCACTAATTCTGCCTCAACATCACCCATGATAGAAATTGCTGAATTTTTTTTAGAGTTAGCAAAACTGGCTAAACTTGTTAAGTCAAGAGTAGGAGCGACTGGGATGATAAATCTAGTTTGTGGGCGAATTTTATGGATATGTTGCGCGATCGCTAAAGTTAAAGGCACACCTAAAGACAACTTTGTAGGTTTTGAACCTGGTAACAACCCAATTAATTCAAAAGGAGAGCTTTCCACATCCACAGCCTCTTGCCTCACTTCCGCCATCAAATCTCCCACAACTATAAATTTATCAGCATATTTTCGGGGCACTTGAGCAAACACTTCTGGTTTCATGGCGCAAAATTTATCAACCCAGCGCCACCATCTGGCATCCCACTCAGCATAGATAACAGTACGATAACCTAGTCGTTTTCCTACCGCAACAGCAAAAAATTGGTCGCCTCCCAAAAATAAAACTACTCCCTGAGAATGCCAATGCCAATTTTCTTTTGTCTCACTCCAAAGCAAAAACCGCCAAAAATACTCTGGTGATTGTACTCTATCTACTTCTGGATAGGAACAGGCGATCGCTGCTTCTTTCCCTGTCGCATGGGGGCAAGGTGAAAGTATGATCGAAATTCTGATCTCAATATTTGTCTGTTTTCGTAACTGTTGTACAACTGGTCGCACCCAGGTGATTAGTTCTCCAGGGCCGTTTGATAGGATAACAATATCAACTTTCATAAGTGTGCATTTCTATAATAATGAACTACTCATCTCTGACGACGTTGCTTCATTTGCCTCAGTTGCTGCATCAAGCCCATATCGTTGTAGGTAGGGTTAAGCGCCTGCGCAACCCAACAAAAGCTTATATTATTAGGAATTATATGATCAGGAATTACGGAATGACACTATATATAGTAGTAATATTGGAAATCAGGCCTAATGATTCGGCTATATATAGCATAAATGCGTAAGTCCTGATTATGTTCAGTAAAAAAACTTATAATACTAAATCCGATTGTGAAAGCGTAGCTCCGACCGAATGAGGCCAAGATACTTTTGTAAAATTCCCTTCTAACCCTTCTGCTTTCTACGTTCTGCCCTCTGCCTTACTCCTAAACAAAGACCTCGCCCGCCCCGGCGGGGTTTAAATAAAGCTCCTTGGGTGCGCCGGATATATCATAATTAGGCTTGTAGTTGTGACGGGATGCCCCAAGCATATCTATGGAAGCCGCATCGCAACTACGAACAAATGTTCTCAACTCAGCTAACTCCAGTCAATTTAGAGATTTGTAAATAAAAAACATCCTAAATATTTGATTAGGTGTATTAACATCTCCTATATTCGGAGAGCAGGCAGGATGCCCAAGCCTCAATTGTGATAATTTATTTCTGGGAAATCCCTGATTGTTATTAGCATTTAACCAGATATGATATAAATTACCAAATTTAAGGAACTAACAAATGACAGAATTAATTGATGCTGCTAAAGCTGGAGATGTTTCACAAGTTGAAACTTTGCTGAATGGAGGTGCTGAGGTTAATGAGAAAGACTCAGATGGTTCGACTGCTTTAATTACTGCGGTGGAAGCAGGTAATACAGAGATCGTTAAAAAATTACTTGCTGCTGGTGCAGATGTTAACAGCAAAGATAATGACGATTGGGTAGCTTTGATGGGTGCTGCTGGCAGTGGCAACCAGGAAATTTTGCAACTTTTGTTAGATGCTGGTGCAAATGTCAATGCTGTTACCAATTTTGGTTTAACTGCTTTAATGACTGCTGCTGGGAGTGGCCATATTACTGCCGTTCAAACATTGCTAGACTGGGGGGCAGAACTTAGGGCTAAAGATCATAATAAATGGACAGCTTTAATCTGGGCTGGCTCAGAAGGTCATAAAGAGGTAGTGGAGTTGCTAAAGCAGGCACGCAATCGCAAATAATTTTGCACATTTAGCTAATTAATACACCTTGTGAAAAACTAAAATCTCAATAAATAACAATGAAAAAAATCATCAATTTATCATACACATTTTTCTGATTCTAATATGTAATTCGTGATGATATTACTTTTTAATTTTAACAGGACTTACGGAAAAGGACTATATATAGTAATTTAAAACTATTGCGCCACACTATATATAGACTTTACTATCCCCAAATGGGTAAGTCCTGTTTAATTTACTTATACAAGAATTAGAGATTGTTTGTCACGCTTCAGATTAAATTCTGGCATAGAATGGGTGAGGCAGAAATATCTCCTTGTACTCATCATAATTGTAGTTTTCCGCCGTAATCCATCAGACAGAATTAAAACTCTAGTTATCTGAATATGTACTTTACAAACAGTCTCTTAGGGACTGCAAAATAAAAAAAATCCTAAATTTTATTGGTTCCACAAGGCGCGGGCAGGATACCCATTCCACAAGATGAATAATTGATATCATATTCAGATAATTAGTTATAAAAAAATCTTTGTTGGTTCGTAGTTGCGATGGGGTACCAAAGAAATATTTGGAGTGCTAAAGCGAAACTACAAGCCTAATTATAAGTGTTTGAATGAATATAATATTATTGATTATATAGTTCTCAGCTCAAACAGATCTAGTATATGCAGCAGCTAACCCACCGACAAATTCCTATTTTCTGCTTAATTTTTCTGCCAGTTTTATTAATGGGGATGTGCATCCTGAAATATAGCGTAAATTTTCCTTTTTCTGACCAATGGCCTTTAGCAGTAATGTTTGAGAAAATCTACGCCGGTAATCTTGGTTTTAGCGATTTATTTGCCCAATTTCACGAAAGCAGAAAATTTTTTCCGAGGCTAATTTTTATCAGTTTAGCTTATTTGACTAATTGGGATGTTAGATATGAAATGTTAGTAATATTTCTGTTGACTTGTATTGTTTCTCTAAATATATATTGTTTAAATAGATTCACTGTCAGAGGTAGTCTTGTGACTCAGCTTTTCACATTAGTAATTTCTAATTTACTGATTTTTTCTCCTGCTCAATATGAAAATTGGCTGTGGGGAATTCAAGTTGTAGTTTACATTCCGATTGCTTGCTTAACTAGCTGCTTAGTTATTTCTCACACAAAACTGACTTTAAGAGCTAAATTTGTAATTTGTTTCTGTCTCTGCACAGTTAGCACTTTTTCTTATGCCAATGGCATGTTAACTTGGGTCTTAGTTTTTCCTGTATTGGCAATTTTAGCTTCTAGAAAATGGCAGGAAATTTTCAGTCGAAATCTTTGGATAATTATTGCTGGGTTCTTAGGTTTAGTGTCTCATGTAGTTATTTATTTTTTTGATTATCAAAAACCAGAGCAGCATCCCAGTTTTTTATCAGCGATCACCCACCCAGTTGATACAATTCATTATTTATTAGCTTTTTTAGGGGCTCCTTTAGGATTTGAAAATTTAACTGTAGCAACCATAGTAGGAAGTTTAGTATTTGGTTTATGGCTCTTTTTATCTTGGCAATTTACGAAGTTAGTTAAAACAAATTTTTTGTTATCACACCGTCTAATTAGTTGGTTAATGATTGGGGTTTATGCAATTATTAGTGGTGCTGTAACTGCTACAGGTAGAGTAGGATTTGGCGTGGCTCAATCTTTGGCACCAAGATATACAGCTTTTTCATTATATTTGATGGTTTCTTTGGTTTATCTCCTGGCTATTTTGGGGCAGTTAGCTAATCAGAGCAATGTGAGAAAAGAGTTTATTAGATATGCTTCTTACTTTTTAGTTAGCAGTTTAGTAATTTTGCATATTAATACTACTATTAATGCTGTGCATAGGATGAGCGATCGCCGAGTTATTTTGCTACAAAGTAAAGCTTGTTTGTTAATGCTGAATGTGATTCCTAAAGAGCAATGTCTAGTGACAAAAAGAAGTCCTGAACCTCTCAGACAAACAGCTAATATTTTAGATAAATTAGGCTTTTTGCAACCTGGTTTAGTCAAGAGTAAAAATATTCAAGATATTGCTGGAGAGACAAAATCAGATTTAGTTTATGGTTACTTTGATACAGTCAATCAAATCGATAATCAAACTTACGTTGCTCAGGGATGGGCTATATTACCAGAAAGAGAAGAAGTTGCTGATGGAGTAATTTTAACTTATGCAAATTCTCAAGGGGAAGAAACAATATTTAAGTTAATAAATCAGAGAATGCCTAGAGCAAGTGTGGAAGCATATTTTGGTAATTCAGCCTATCTCTATTCTGGTTGGAAAAAGAGTTTTTCTGTTCAGGAAATTCCTCAAGGAACAGTTAAACTTAGAGCCTGGGCTTTTGATACTGAAAGTGGCAAAGCTTTTTTATTGAATCAAACTCAAATAATTCATATTGAAGAAAGCAGAAGGGGTAGTAATCACCAGAAAAGAGCAGTCACAACACCTGAAAGTCCGCCTTTCTTATGAGGATTTAGGGGGATTTTTTATGTACCTAACCAGACAGAGAATAGCTCTAGTCCTTTTTGTTATGCAATTCTTTGATCAAATCTGGCAACATCCGTATTATAAAGATAAAAAGAAATCATAAGTAGTAGTAGGGTGGGCAAATATTGACTTAT
>JAJEAQ010000659.1 GCA_022822685.1 Trichodesmium sp. jk18x7bins.61 | reverse complement strand
CGCAGAAAACAGCTCATTGTAGAACTTTTTGGCAAAGTAGGTTCAAATTCTGAAGTCACTCCTTCTTTCTATTGCGACTATGGTTACAATATTTATGCAGGGGATAATTTATATCTCAACTATGGCTGTGTGATACTTGATTGCAACACAGTTCATTTAGGTGATAATCTACTTTGTGGTCCTTATGTTCAGATTTACGCTGCCCACCATCCTGTCGAGCCTGGATTGCGTTTAACTGGTAAAGAACTTGCAACTCCGATTAATATTGGTAATAATGTTTGGATTGGTGGAGGTGCAATTATTTGTCCAGGGGTAACAATTGGTAATAATACAACTATTGGAGCCGGTAGTGTTGTTACAAAAAATATTCCAGAGCATGTGATCGCAGTGGGAAACCCTTGTCAAGTGATTCGAGAAATTGAACCAAGTTAAATTACGGTGAGGCGGTTGCTTTTTATGCTCCGCAACGTTTGAAACAGTTATCAGTGAGTCATCATAACTGCTACTCCCTTAACCCCAAGGGAAACACAACCAACAAAAAACTTGATGATGGCTGTGTAAAAAAAAAAGGTCGTATCTCTAGCTATAAGCTTTTACCTTACGTAGGGACGTTCCATGTAACGTCCCTATGTAAGGTAATCGTCACTCCCGCTTACCCCCGGAGCGCATCAAAGATTTATAGATGGGGACTATTACGGGGATTCTGTTCATCCCACACTGAAATATCAAAAATTAATTGATTATCTAAAGTTTGGTTAATTAATTCGTCAAAACTGTAGGTATAGCCATCTGACTTATGTAAGTGTTGACAATACTTGTAACTGATGCCTTGTACAGTTTCAGTCTTAGTTTTAATATTGAAAGGGGTGTATCTCCAAATCAACATATTTTGATGAAAACCCTCAAGCAAATCAAGGAGATGAAATGTCTTACCACAAACACGTATCAAAAAAAACATCGCCCATTCTTAGCTCAAACCCTATAACTAGAAACATCACCCCCACTAAGAGTTATACTCCCCTCTCTACAGTAGTCCACGGCTTTTCCCAAGGCTGGAAAGGGATAAATTTTATAGCTATTGATAGACAAACTTCTCACTCATTTGGGGCAGTCGTTCATAATCTTTACTCAAACGTCATTGCTTACCCAACCAAGCAAAAGTGCGTTCCACCACCCACCGCCTGGGTACAAAGGCAAAATCCGTTTCCGTACGTTTTACCACCTCTAATTCCAAGTCTCAGAGGTTTGTGACTTGCTGTAACCTTTCACCCCGATATGCTTGATATGCCTAGACTTGACCGATGCTTGGTTATCTTAAAAACTAGCTTTAACAAGCTCCCGTTATAATCTTTGATTTAATGGTGAGTTATTGACTTTATGTAACGCCATGCCTGAATCAAATTTCCTTGCATCAAAGCAGCGATTCCATTTAGAGCTTTAATCTCTGGTTGATTGGGTGCAATCTCCAAAGCAGACTTTAAAGCTATTTGAGCCGCTCCTGGATTCAAATTGTATAAATATACAAAAGCTAAATAAGCATAGGCATAGGGATTCTGAGAATCCAACTCAGTTACTTTAGTCAAAGCAGCGATCGCTCCCTCCCCATCTTTTTGTAATACCCGCGCTAAAGCCAATCCATAAGCCCACTCCAAATTATCAGGTTCCTGCTGCAAACGATATACCAAAGCTGTTTCTGCCTGTTTCGTATAATCCTGAACGGGATCATACTGATTAACTCGCCCCACTTCCTCAAACACAGTTTCTAACCCTTCTATTCCCTGGGGTAACTTCTGCGCCAACATCCGTAACTGCGTAACTAAATCTAGTTCTGGTGCTGGTAACTTCTGAACTTGGGAGTCAACCTGAACACGGACAGGTGGTTGTACAACAATAGGATAAGTTTCCCCAGTTTCTCGGTTAAGATAAGTTGCCTCTAAGAAGTAAGTTCCTGGTATAATATCAGCAGGGGGCAATACCCCCATCCTTTCAATAACTTCAAACCCAGCCTGAGATTCATTTGCCAGAAACAAACCAGAATGTAATGTTCCCATACCAATACCATGATCGTGAATGAATTTGTCAACAGGTTTTAGAGACAAATGGCTCGCCGAAAGCCCGAAGGCAGAAGGTTTAGTTATTACAGGTGTCAAATTTTTGCCTTTTCGTCTGATAGGTTTGATACCTCACCTTCTCTACTTTGTCTGAAATTGATTGTGGTTTGTAGAGGTGGAGTAGTTGACAATAGTATCCCCATACTTTTCCCCGTTTTGCCCTCTGCTTCCTGCCTTTTGTTTTCTCGTTGATAAGTTAATAACACCAAACCAGACTGTAAATTTTCCCAGGAGCCAGACCATTTATAGGTAATTGGTATAGGCTCTCCTGGTCGTATTTTTGGTGATAAAATTACATAGTCTAATTTTACTTTTTCCTGTGGTGTAGTTAGGGGATGAACTTCTACAGGTAAAAACTGACTATGGTAGAGATTTAAGTTGCTATTATCTGGTAACTGCCAACTTTTTTGTAATTGAAAGTTCTGGCTTTGTTCGATAGTATTGACAATAGCAGCTTGAGCTTTTTCGATTCTATTAACTGAGCCTTGCTCATTAGTTTTTGTGATAAACCAAGAGAGCGATCGCGCATCTTGAGGTACTTGTTTTAAATTAGTTCCTACCTGCCTACCGTAAACCTGAAAATTTTGCAACGCACCATAATAATTTAAGTTATGTTGATTAATTTCTGGAGTGGAAGGTAAAACCCCTAAAGTTGACTGTAAATAAGGAGCACTTTTGACAATTTCAGCAATTACTTTTCTCTGAGGCCATTCCTGTCCTAAATGAGCATAATAAACAGCACCAGGACTTAACCAAGCAGCAGTTTTTCTAAGAAACATTCCCGGTACAGGCCAGAGATTCAACATCATTAAAATAACTGCTAAACCAACAGTCAAGTTGCGAATTTTTTGACCTATTTTTATAGGAAACTGCATCAAGCAAGCAGCTAATAAAATTGATAAAACTGGTAATAATGGCAAAGTATAACGGAAATCTTTGTTGATATTAAGGGAGCAAATCAAATAACTACCGATTAAGAATACTCCTAACCATCGGAAATCTTCCCAATTAGTCTTATTTGTTCTTTTGTCTATTTTTTTTATGGAACGAATTATATAAAAAATAAATCCACTCATGGGAATTATTAATAGTGGCAAAGAAAGATGATAAGGCAGTAATTTCAAATAATAAAACCAAGCATCTAAACTGAGTAAATTAGGGTCGCCTTCTGCAATAGCTGAATCTACCGTTGCCCGCTTACCAGCAGTTAAAATTAAAAGCCAATTTGTTCTCACCCAAGGATAACAAACTGCGACAGATAAGGATACGGAATAAATTAATTGAATTAAACTTAACCACTGCCGTTTTCGCAGAATATTTATTCCTACCCACAGCAAGGGCATCAACAGAAAAAATATTGTCGTTTGCTTAACTAAAATTGCTAAACCAAAAGTTAAACCAAAAGCAGTTGCCCACAACCAAGTTAAAGGAAAACGGAAGGCAGAAGTTACAGATGGAGATTTTATTTCATCTGCAAGGGAAGTGGTTTGAAGGTGAGTTTCTGGAAGAGAGCGATCGCTGCTACTGGTAGAATTTGAATAATACCAAAATGTCAAACAACAGAAACTTGAAGTTACCATTGCCGTGAGGGGATAATCGAGCAAAAACTGTAAACGATATCTATATAATCCGGGGAATAATATACATAATGTTGCTGCCCAGAAACCGACTTTTGGATTAAAAAATTTACTACCTAAATAGTAAACTGAAGTAAGCAAAATAGCACTAAATAATAGATGTACTAATGTAGCTTCGTCAGCACCTCTGCCGAAAAGAGTTTGAAATGGAACAGCAAGTATATAAGTTAATGGTGGTACTTTAGGGGAAAGTTCCCAAAAATGAGTCCACCATTCTCCAGAAAACAGTTGAGTATTTTGGAAAGCGTGCCAATAAGTCAGGGAACCCGTCAGATAATCAGCTTGATCCCAAGCCGGTACAGACTTATCAAAGGCCAACCAGAGGCGATCGCTCACAGCCCCTAATAGCCATAAGACAGTCAATTTCAAGGTATAATTAACTTGATACTTTTTTTCTTCTTGTACAATCATAATTTGACAAAAAACTAGATTAAAAGCCTGTTATTATAACAAGCTTCAATAATTATTTATGTTCGTAGTTTGGATGCTGCCCTCTGATCCAAACTATAGTGCTAAAGCCCAACTAGAAACCCTAAACTTATCTTGACACTTCTGAATCATGACATTAAATTCTCCGATACAAAACACTAACAATCTAAACACTAATCAATTAGTCGATCATATTTCACGAGTCTTCATTATTACCTACAAAGAATCTACCCAACGACTTGAACAAGTCTTGAATGAAGTTGGTTTTCAATGTGAAGTAATTAGGCAAGAAGACAAACCAGAATATAAGAATTTATCTCGCAGTTATCTGTGCATGATGAATCATAAACGTGCCTGGGAAAAAGCTACCCAAGAAAACAAACCCACTCTCATCGTTGAAGCTGATTTTGTTCCAGTGTTAGGAATTGGCAAATTGCCTTTACCGTTTCCTCCAAATCAAAATAATCTGGGAATTGCTTGGTTATATACCTGTGCTGCTCAAGTTTATAGTGTTTCAAATTTAGGTTATGCTCAAGGTTTTTCTACTGCAATGGTTGCTTACATTATTAGTGGTAAAAGCGCTCAGTGCTTAATTGATTTTGCTGAAGAAATTAAAAATCAACAATGCGGAAATACTTATTCGACTTGGGATTCTGAGGTTGACTCTTTACTCCGGTCAAAAAATATGCAAAATTTCATTCCGTTTCGCAACTATGGCGAACATGGAGGTTTACCTAATCCAGAACATCAGAAACATGGTTTAAATAAAATTCATCGAGCAGATGTTTTGTATAATAAGTTAAGTTTTTTGCCATTATATGTAACAGAAGAAATTTTATTTGTCGCCAGGTTAAAAGCACGAATAAAAGGAATCGGGCGTTTGCTGACAGGCAGATTTTTACGCATACCTGTAATTAAAGGCTCTAGTACACCTAGAAAGTTAATTATGTTTGCAATTAAGAGACATTTATTATTACGTTTATAAGAATTTTTGAAAAAGGTCGCGGGAACTGAGGGCAAAAGGGAAAATGGGATTGAGACATTTTGCAGTTGTGTGGGAAAAACCATCACTAGAGATTGAGCGCAGATAGCAATGAGCTACTGTGTAGGTAGGGTTAAGCGCCAGCCAAACCCAACAAAAACTTACAAACAAATCAAGTTGAGTTTTCTCTTTCAGAAACGCTCCGTGTTCATGGAGCCGACAGGCTCAACATTTCTCAACCCTACCTACTTCTACAGTTCAGAATGTAGTATGTATCAGAAAGGTAGAAGGCAGAGGGTAAAAAAAGAAGAAGCCTATACTTAAATACAAATACTGAAGATTGTCAGTTAAATTTTATTCTTTAGCAGTCGCCAGAGCAGTTAGTTAATAGAATAGAAGCAGTATTTATAGATAGGGATTCGCGTTTCATGTACGTAGCAAAGCACGCCGGGAAGGAATCGTCTAATCATGGCCCTACCCTCTAGTTAATATCTAGAAAATTTTGATTGCTGACGAGATATCATTGAGTATGTCTGGCGATTAGAGCCCTAACCGTCTTGGCTGTTGCTATATTTTATTCATGTGAACGTCAATGCGGTTTTACTCAACTATCAAGGATTATGAATTCATCAGATAATTTAAGAGTTAGTTAACATCACATCACAGTTGGCAGCTATTTTCATAATTAAATATTTTCGTCTTTCCACTCAAAGCATTACCAATTCTATAGCACAAATCCAGATACTCTCAAAGTTTACTAATATCAAATTTAACCTAGTTTAAATTGTAATGATTAAGTAATTTAACTGTAGGCATTTATAGTAGTTCAAATTTATAATCAATATAAATCAACAAAAAACGAACAAACTATTAGCAGGAACTGAAATTCTGACTGAATTTTTTTGTTAATATTTAACGTTCCAGGAAAAAATAGAATCAAATCACATGCTCACAGAAATAAATCAAGATTTAACCTTAGAGAAATTGCTTCTCAAGTTGCAATTTAGTTTATATTTTAACAAGGCAAAGGGAAGTTTAAATGCTGTTAAAAATAATAGTCAAACGACAGAATTTTCACCACCTTCTCAAAAGCATCAGGAGATTTTGAAAGTTTTACAAAAGCGTCTAGCTGAATCTACAGAATTTTTGGCTGGCTATCCACTGAATACCGATTATGACTACACTTCACTCATCCCTTTCTTTCAATATCATCTAAATAATGCAGGTGCTCCCAGGGAGTTGGGAAATATTGGTATTCACACAAAAGAGCTTGAACAACAATGTATTTCTTGGTTGGCTCAACTTTATGAGTTAGAAGCAGAGTGGGGATACGTTACCAGTGGTGGCACAGAAGGGAACCTTTATAGTATCTTCCTAGGGCGAGAGTTACTGCCTGATGCTGTTCTCTACTCTTCCAAAGATACTCATTACTCAATTGCCAAAATTGCCCGCATGTTGAAGATACCTCATGTAGTCATTAACTCTCAACCTCATGGGGAAATAGACTATGAACATCTCAAACAAGAATTATTAAAACGAGCAAATCACAGTGCTATTGTCAATCTTAACGTAGGCACTACGATGAAAGGAGCGGTAGATAAAATCGAACCTGTAGTCGATATTCTAGAAAAACTCAAAATTCCTTTTCATATTCATTGTGATGGTGCATTAGGTGGAATGTTATTGCCTTATATAGAAGCAGCACCAAAGATTAGTTTTCAGGATTATCCCATTGGTAGTATTGCTGTTAGTGGTCATAAATTTTTTGGTTCTCCTATTCCTTATGGAGTGATTTTGACTCGTCAAGAATATACTCACAAAATCAAGAATAAAATTGAATACATTGGTAGCCATGATACAACAATTACTGGTTCCCGTAGTGGGCTAGCTTGTTTATTTTTATGGTATGCCATAGCTACCAGAAGTCAACAGTTTGCTCAAGAAGTTTTAACTTGTGTAGAAAATGCTCAGTATTTGTATCAACGCCTCCAAAAAATTGGGTACAATCCCCTTTTGAATGATTTTTCAACTACAGTTGTGTTTGACAAACCATCATTAGAGATTTGTCAGAAATGGCAATTAGCTACTGAAGGGTATATAGCCCATATTGTTGTCATGCAAAATATTTCTCGAATGAAGATAGATTTATTTATACAGGATTTGTTAGCTTAATTTTTCCAGGATGGGTGGGATGCCCGCCCTATTTTTGATGCTCCAACTTTCATCAGGGGGATTGGCTGGATATGAGATGAGCCGTAGATTAATTCTGCAATGTTTTGCGATCGCTATTAATCCTATCATCTCCCTTGAAACAGTTATCAGTAGTTAGTGATTGTCACAGAAACTTGAAACGATCGCTAAAAATTGATAGTTAGGAACAGAGGCTCTAGAGCCAATCATAAAAAATAGTGATTGATGCACTTTCTCTCGCTATACCATTTCTCCTGAATAGCGCAATTGACTACCTCTCTCTTGCTGTGAGATGTAAATTCAGGCGTTGTTGAATGGTAATGATTTTTAGATTAACTATCAACGAAAAAAATATATTTTCCGATTTTACCCTCAGCTACTAACCATTACATTTTAGCAACGCCATAAAAGAAGTATTACCACCTGTGATTCTACCGAAAATATTGTGATTGTCTAGGGTAGTGAGGAAGTTGGCAGTACTTGGACAACAGCCAAAGATTGATCTCGAATTTTTTGAAGTTCATCATGATGAGGATACCCATTACTCTGGTCTAATTAACGGCTGGGCCAGAGAATACTGGCCAGAAATTTTAGCTGGGGTCATTGAATATGGGAAACTTCGGGCTAACTTTATGGACGATATCCGAACTATTCTATCACCGGAGCATCTTGAGTAGTTTGTCAACAACCCTCAAGGTTCTGATTAGCAAAAATACTGAAAATGCTAGCCAGAGAGTGGGGCGAGCGCCTATATATAATTAGTTACTATGTAGGTAGGGTGAAGCGCCAGCGCCACCCAACAAAAACTGCTCAACGAACCAAGTTGGGTTTTCTCTTTCAGAGACGCTCCGCGTTCATGTCGGCGACAGGCTCAACATTTCTCAACCCAACCTACTTCTACTTTTGACAACTGAAGCTAATGGATTAGGTCAGAACTTCGATTCAGCTCACCTATTTTGCCGAGAAATGCTTGGGGATTAATTTCTTCGCTCTAGAAATTAAAATCATCAGTATCATATTGCTTGTCAATGACTCCACTGTGTAGACGGATGGGGCTTGTAAAGAGCGGGTGACTTTGTACTTGCATTGCCTACAGCAGGGGGTTCTGCATGATATCAACAGCAAGGGTGTCTCCCTAGAGCAGTCTATCTTCAAACCCTATTACGGTGCTTTGAGAAAGGATATCTTTGCAGGATTACCAGCAGCGTGGACTACAAACTTTGCACATCGGATCATCTCCATGAGCCGTGTGAGAGCAGAAAATTAAACACCCACAATTCCTCCCCACTGTGTAGACGAGTAGGGAATGCTTGTGGGGGAGGTTGATTGAAGCCATAAGGGCGTTCCATGGAACGTGCGTACAACATAAAAATGTCACATTGTGTCATTTTTATCAAGCAGTAGTTGCTATTTATAAATTAGGAGCGAAGTTCCCTGTTTCCAGAGGGAGTTTTTTATACCAAATTTAACTAGCCTGGCGGGAAGATAAGCCCTCTCCGGCTAGGGGAGCGTCAGGATGAGAGCCAGCGTTATGTTTTTCGGACACACAATTATCAATTATCAGTCTAACCTTAACTATGTCCCAAAATCAACTATTATTTACACCAGGCACTCTTTGGGAAAGGCTCAAACAACAAACTGAATCTGCTCTAGAATGTGGGGCACTCCAACCGATACCCACTGAGTATGAATTTGTGGAGCAGGATAATATTCGCTTCCTCGTGCGCATATTATCTAACTTATCCCGCAAAGATGAAGCTAAAAAACTACAGGCAAAAAAGAAAGTTGTTACTGGTAAAGATTTTAACCCATTTCTTCCTTATGAGCAGGATTTATTTGTTGCTGATATCTCTACGACTCATTTGTGTTTATTGAATAAATATAATGTTGTTGATGAGCATTTACTCATTGTCACTAGAGAATTTGAGGCACAAGAAAATTTGCTTAACTTACAAGATTTTCAGGCTTTGGGTGGCTGTATGAGAGAGTTTGAAGGTTTGGCTTTTTACAACGGTGGGAAAACCGCAGGTGCTAGTCAACGTCATAAGCATTTACAGATGATACCTCTGCCAATGGTGTCAGATGGAGAGAGAATACCTATCGAAGCAGCGATCGCTACTGCTAAGTTTGATAACGGGATAGGCATGACGCTTCAGTTTCCTTTCCCACACGCTTTAATTAAGCTCGATTCTGCTTGGGTGCATTCTCCTTTTGACTCTGCTGTTGAGATACTAGAATCCTACTTGACTTTGCTCAAGGCAGTGGGTATAGAAGGTAGTGATGGTATGACTGGGAAACAGTCTGGTGATTATAATCTTTTGGTGACGCGAGAATGGATGTTGGTTGTGCCGCGATCGCATGAGGATTTTAAATCTATTTCTGTCAATAGTTTAGGTTTTGCAGGGGCTTTGTTAGTGAGAAATCAGGAACAAATGAAGATTATTAAAGAGTACAAACCTTTAACTATTCTTCGTCATGTTGTTACTCCTTAAATTTGTAGGGTGGCGCTGTCGCTTCACCCTACCTACGATTCAAGCAAAAAAACTTTTAAAAAACTTGCGACAAGTCTATTAACAATAACTTTAATCAAAATTTAAACATAATTTAATCTCAAAAGCTGACTTAGAAG
>JAJEAQ010000476.1 GCA_022822685.1 Trichodesmium sp. jk18x7bins.61 | reverse complement strand
GCAATCCTATAAACATGTCATGGTAACTAAGGAAAACACCCCGTATAACGGGGACTTAATATATTGGGCGAAACGGGAATCAAAATTCTACGACGGAGAAACCGCGAAAGTCTTGAAGAAACAAGACTATACATGTGAGGCCTGTGGACTACGGTTCATGCCTAAAGATAAGGTAGAACTACACCACAAGGATGGCAACCATAACAACTGGAAGCCGGGGAACCTTGAGGCACTCCACAGCCACTGTCATCACTATGAACACATGAGCTTGGAGAAATCCTAGATCAACTAGGAGCCGACTGAGGTGAAAGCTTCACGTCCGGTTCTGAAGTCGAGGCGCCCCGAATAATATCGGGCGTCGACTCTAACAATCCATCATTTTGACAATCTGCCAGTATTTCGATGATACCATCTGAGTTCTGTAATGCTTTTGATCTCTGTAATGCTTTGGTAGAGTTTCTGATCAGTTCAAACAAAATACTCTTGATTTGATCTAAGTTTCCCAGAATGGTTCTACCCTTGATATTTTCTTGTATCTTGACTTCCATATTTATGTTTGAAGGTAATCTAATCGGGTAAGGTTGAGGCACCTCGCCACATGAATGAGGATTACTCCTCTCCCCTCCCCTTTGAACCGTACGTGACTATTTCTAATCATACGGCTCAAGCCTTACTTCAAGCCAAAATAAGTTGTTTTGGCACGAAAATTATTTGTCTTAGATTTTAATTCCGTTGAACGACCTTTGTCATATTTTGACATCTAACTTATGTCCTCGGTTTTCTTCGTCAAACTCTTTTTCGTATAACTTCCAAGAGAATTCGGATATTCCTTTGAGCCTGTCGCCGACATGTTCATGTCGGCGACAGACGAAACATGTGGCGAGGTGGCTCTACATGCGGGGGCAAATTTGGACCCCCTATCCATCCCATTACAGAATGGCCTTGAGCCTGTCGGCTCCCTGTTTCGTGGCGACCTGAACATGTCGGCGACAGGCTCAAACGCTTTTTCTCTCATCTTTTATCCTCCAGAGGATTCTGCCTTGATTACTCTTGGCTTACCGATAGATTTCTATCTATCGGACTCTTTCGGACTTACCCTGTTGTATCAATTGAAGTTCTGAAATAGTTGAGCCACCTCGCCACATGAAAAGGATGGTTATCTCTTCTGCGGTGAGGGTTTTGTTTCTACATTTTAAGGATAGACTAACCTTAGAATCACTCACTTTACCTTTTGGTTCAGGCCTGTCAGGAATTATTTGGCCTGCTCTTTAATTACGCAGTTTAATCAATAACTTAGTCTATGTTCATCCTTCTATTTCTCCTTCGACTACTGATTGATTCGCTACGGCTATTAGGCTGCATTCCATCTTTTTCGTTACCTACTCGGATGTGACGTACCGTTCTTTGACGGGTTACTCTATGAGGGTTTGGGGTAGAAATCCCTCATAGACTTGGTGTCTCAGTTCAATTGACCAGTTCAGGTCGCGCTGTCTAGATAAAGATGCAACTTCAGCTACTAGCTGCTCAATTTCAATAGATTCTGTTCTTGGCTTACTGAGGTTAAGATAATCTATCAAGTTTTGTAGACGAATTTGGCTATATTCAAGACTTCTCTGAATTAGCTCACATTCTTCTAAAATTTCTGGTGAGTTATGGGATAAGTCGCGAATTTCTTGATTGGAGCCTCCAATATTTAGAAATTCTCCTTTAAGACTATGAACCACATCTGCACAAATCATTTGATATGTTTCATGTGTGTAGATATATCAACTAATGAAGGCGGCTCTTCTCCTTGACGATTTACAAATTTATCTATAAGTCTCTCAGAAGTATTTTTTCTTTTAGCTGATTCAATAAACTTTGTAACTTCATCCACAAAATATTATGGCTAAAGTGTGTTGGATAGAAAAAATGAAGGAGAAGCTTTAACTAGCTTCTCCTTTTTTCTGATAATATCTTGTTTGGTAAAACACTGATTTTTTTATACTTAATTATCCGAACATGATATGAGTGGGCGATCGCAAAATATAGTGAGAGTGATGAGGGAAAATTTGAGCCAGGAATTCCTATTCTCTCAAAGCCAAAATTTTGAATTTTGGCTTTAAACTTTGATAGCCAAAACCTTTGTACTTTTTCCAAATTCCCTCCTAACCCTTTAGCGCATAATAGCTACCCTACCCTGATTATCAAAATACTGGCGATCGCTGAATTTCCAATTAAAATCCTTTGTGCTTTAGTCTGAATAAAATTCAACCCTTTACACAAACAACTTGTTTAAGAATTGCGACAATTTCTACTAAATCAGTTTGCTGATTCATAACTTGTGAAATAGACTTATAAGCACCAGGAATCTCATCAATCACACCACCATCCTTCCGACATTCTACTCCTTGAGTTTGCTTCACTAAATCATCAACAGAAAAACGCTTTTTAGCCTGAGTGCGAGACATTAATCTGCCGGCACCATGACTACAACTACAATAACTGTCATGGTTTCCTTTACCTTTGACAATAAAGGATTTTGCTCCCATGGAGCCAGGAATTATTCCATAATCCTCTTCTTTTGCTCGCACTGCACCTTTACGAGTGACATAAACTTCCTCGCTAAAATGCACCTCTTTTTCCGCATAATTGTGATGACAGTTCACCTTTAATAATGGTTTTGTTGACTTCCCTCCTACTAAGTGCTTCTCTACAATTCGCTGAAAACTAGCCATCATCACATCTCGATTAAACCGAGCATATTTTTGAGCCCATTGTAAATCACGCCAGTAAGCTGCAAATTCTGGTGTACCTGTGACGAAGTAGGCTAAATCTAAATCTGGCAATTTCATATTTGCCAGTTTTGCTAATTCTTTGGCAGTTTCAATATGACATTGAGCTAATTTATTCCCAATGTGACGAGAGCCGGAGTGCAACATTAACCAAACATTGTTTTCTTTATCGAGACAAAGTTCGATGAAGTGGTTGCCACCACCCAGAGTTCCCATTTGTTTGAGGGCTTTACTTTCTAAATTTTTTACTCCTGGGTGCAACTCTTTAAAATTTTGCCACTGCTGCCAGTTGGTGACAGATGTTTCGATTTCTCTGTTGTCAGAAAATCCTACGGGAATGGCAGCCTCAATCTCTTGTCTGATTTTTTTTAGTTTGCCTTCTAGTTGGTTGGCAACAAAAGGCATTTTCACCGCACACATTCCGCAACCAATATCTACACCTACGGCAGCAGGAATAATTGCTTCTTTTGTGGCAATTACAGAGCCTACCAATGCACCTTTACCTAAGTGTACATCAGGCATGAGAGCAACGTGCTTGAAAACAAATGGTAAGGAAGCTACATTTTTGGCCATTTTGTGTTCTTGATGGTCTAGGGAATGATTTGCCCAGGATAATACTGGTTTTGGGGTTGAGATATCTAGCTTTTCGTATGGCATACTTAGTTATACAGTGTTATTACTTATCTACTATTGTAGTACAATATGTAACAAATAGATTACGGAAAATAGCACAAAGTATAACTATTGAGCTAAACAAAGCGACTAGGAAATAACTGCTTGATAATTTCGTCATTTTGTCCGGCTACATAGTTAGCAAATCTTGGAGCTAGGGGTGGTACAAATGCAAAAGGGCTAGTGAAACCAGAAAAAATATGTATCCCTTTTAGATTAGGAATAGCTCCGATCAGAGGTAAGTTGTCAGCAGTGTATACTACTAAGCAGTGATGCCTGGTTGCAGGTAAATTTTCTAATGCAGGTAATACTTTTCCTACTGCTACTCGCATAGAAGTTTCACTCTCAACAGCATCGACTTGAGCTTCCAGATCACTTGCGCGAGAAATTTGACCAATTCTGATGCTACCGTTTTGAAATGGAATTGCTCCAATATCTAAGCTAAAAGGCACAAATTCATGACCAGGTTCATCCCACATTTGCTCATACTCAACTGAACTTGTAGCAGTTTCAAATTCTAAACGTTTCGTGACTGCTGCCATGACAGTGGTATTTAGTTGCAATTCTAGAGGAGGAGTTTCTAGCATTTCAGCATGAGTGAAATAAATTGGGGTAGAGATACCTGCTGACTTGAGGAAGTGACGGGAAATTCCTCCGGCACAAATAACGACATTAGCAGCGTGATAAGTTTTGGCAGTTGTAGAGACTCCGGTGATCCGATCGCCTGTTTTGATTAACCCAGTTACCTCAGTAATTTCAATTTCACCTCCTTGCCTGGTAAATGCTTGAGAGTAAGCAAGGGTTGTACTTTGAGGAGAAACATGCATGTGACCGTAAGTAACAGTAAAAGCACCTGTGATCGCATCTTTATTGATTAGGGGTTCCATTTTACAGGCTTCTGTCGCACTTATTAGGCGAGGTACAATCATCAAGTCAGAGAAATCAGCAGCTATTTTTTGGGAGTCATCTTCGGGGGTGATAGTTAACAATAAATCTAACTCTCGAAACTGGGTATCTGCTTCTAACTCCTCAGATAGATAATCTGAGCGTTTCCTGGCTTCCTGAAAAAGTTGCTTGGTTAAATCTGTATTGCCAAACCAGTAGTGTACACCACCATAACTATAACGAGTTGCACCTTTTAAAGTAGGGTGTTTTTCCAGCAGGAGTACAACAAAACCTTTTTTTGCCAGTTCATAACTAATAGCTACACCAGTTATTCCTCCCCCAACTACTATCCAATCGTAACTTTTCATAGACTATTTACTCTCATATTTTCCTGGTATAATAGTTTATTTAACTAATAATAAAAAATCAGATGCTCGGAGGAAATAATTATGGGATTCCTGAATCAGTTATGCAACATAAATACTAGACTAAAGAGTAGATTTTTTAGGTATACACTTATATTTCTATCAAGCATAAATTTGCCTAGTGTCAGCCTAGCACAGTTGCCTCGTTTTGATTCTGAATTACCTCAAAAATCTCCAACCGAAGAAACACCGTCTTCTCCTGTATCACCATCAAATAATGTTCCTACTCAGCCTAGCCAACCTTCAGAACAACCTATTTTTAATGGCTCAACAGCTCCTTTACCAGAAGCAAGACAAGCACCTATTGGCATTATTAAACCTGTGAATGGTCTTGTCAATATCAAACTCACAAATAAAACTGCTGCTGCAATTTCTTATGAAGTAATTGGTGATACCACACAACGCCGATTATCAGGAAAATCAGAAATCATTTTAAAAACATTAAAAGTGCCTGTAAATATTACTTTTTATCGAGAGAAGGGAGGTTTTTTATTGATACAACCCCAGTTTATTAATGATCAAGGTCTTTTAGAGTTAAATATGACTGAAACAAATGATTTTAATTTGGATAAATCTAGTTTGTTAATTGAGGAAACCGGAAGTGTATTTTTAAATTAGTTGATACTAAGATGTTAAGTTTTTTT
Source organism: Trichodesmium sp. jk18x7bins.61 (assembly GCA_022822685.1). Taxonomy (GTDB): domain Bacteria; phylum Cyanobacteriota; class Cyanobacteriia; order Cyanobacteriales; family Microcoleaceae; genus JAJEAQ01. The sequence continues at coordinate 2,054 of JAJEAQ010000476.1, read as the reverse complement.
TCTGACCTTGATTTTTGCAGTAGATTTATTGAGAAATTTTTCCAATAATTTTTAATACATAAAATTAATTCAAAGAAAGAAGCAGAGTAACTTTTATCGGTCTCCTCTTGATTTGGGCGAACGAAAGACAATCAGGCTTTAAATCCCCCAGGAGTTGAAAGTGATTGGCATTAAGTAGGGGGATTTCTCATCCTATTTAATGTTCCTTATTCCTGATACAAAAGTCAAGAGTGGTATTCTCTATCAAAGTTTTCCTATTTCTCATGTTTGACTTACTGAAAAAGTAGATGATTGTCAAATTATTGATAAAGTTTCTTAAGTGTTTCATTGGAATGAATTAAATTTTTCTCAATCAATTAAGTAGGTGTAATATTTATGGGAAAAATTGCATAAATTCTTTAACTTTTTGTCTATAATTAGAGACAATAGTATAACTATTAGATGCCAGGAACCCCTAGGTAAAGCTATGGAGCTTGTCACCCCCTCGTTGTTGTGCTTCGAGTCGGAAAGCCTAAAACCTGAAAAGCCTAATACGGCAAGAGGTCTAGGTTATCGGCAAGTGTTTAAGTTCCTACCTTGGAATGGTTTGCCAGTATTTAGTGAATATGTCTACTAATGATAGAGAAGATAAAATTCAGGTCATTTTTAAGTTAGCCCGTGATCAGTGGCAACGTTTCCAAGTTAAGTGTAAGGATAATGGTGCTTCAGCATCACAAGTTTTAAGTTTGTTGATTGAGCTTTATTTAAGAGAAGAAATAGAGAATTATCAAACTGTTTTATCACTTGGTTTAGAAGCTAAAATTAATGCAGCAATAATCAAGCATATTAAGAATAAATTAGACTGGTATATAGACGAATACATAGAACAAAAGTTGATTCAAGAAGTTGACACAATAGAGGATTTTAAAGATTCAGGAACAACTGAAAAGAATAGTGAACTGAAAAATTTAGGACATAAAAGCCCAAGAGTAGGCGATCGCTATGAATATCCCGAATCATCAATGACAGCAGTAATAGAGAAAAAAGAAGTTCAAAAAAGTCAATTGAATGACGAGAAGCAAGAATTAAAAACAGCACGAGAATTGGCAAAATTTCTAGGTTGCTCACCTGTATATATCACAACTCTTAACAGATTAGGTGATTTGGAAAAGAGAGGGTGGATAGATTCCGGAAAAAGACAGGGTAAGGCTATCCTTTATAAACAAATAAACATCTAGTTTGAGATGGCGGCTATAATTTTGAGAAATACCTGCTAATTGACAATATTGTTCATGGATCTATACCAGTATAACTAACAGGAATTGAGCAAAAAATACTTTAAAAATAACATCAAAAGTTGCTTATACTCTTTTTTCTATGGCCATTGACTTAAACTTTTTGCTCTAATTTTTATTCTTTTGTCATTAATTACTTTTTGATAAGTAGTTTTTGATTACTTTTGTGGGATCGCATTATCAAGGGAGTGCAACCATAACATGGAGGTAGGAAAAATTTTAGTCTAGTTGAATATATTTGAATGCTTTTGTATGAATCGACAAAAGTATTGTAGTGTAAAGGTTAGGACATAGCTGAGACATAACTGTTGCAATTATGTCTTCTTTATTTTGGCCTACCTCTTGTCAAAACTTTTTTGGTTGATGTAACATATACAGTAGAACTAGATACAAAACGTCCACCTTAACTATCTTTTATGGCTCGCAGTCGCAGTAATCAAAAAACTCAACCAGTATTGAAAATATTAATCTTCGTAATAATATGTGGAGATGCCTTATTTTTAACTGGAGCTGTTATGTATTCTTTATTTTCTCAATGGGTTACAGCTCATCAAGCTATATCTCCTACTGAGATTCCTTGGATTAAAACTAAAGAAAAATGTGAACATACTGATAGAGTTTGGCAAGATGACCAATGTTTAGATATAGATCATAGCTATTTATTTTAACTTGCCTAGCAAAAAAATAAGCCCTCTCCCAATAAAGTCGCCTCAGAATCAGAGCCCCAGATACACATCAAGTATTTAACAGACATTATAATCGCAGTAAACATAAAACCAA
>JAJEAQ010000109.1 GCA_022822685.1 Trichodesmium sp. jk18x7bins.61 | reverse complement strand
ACTTGCATTCGGACTATTTTGTTACTTACTTTTCGACTATCGCCGACATGAACAGGAGTAGTCGGACTCATAGAGTCTTTTCCGTGAGCAGCTCTAGGTGAAAATCCCTAGGTTACCTAGTGTCCCAATTCAGACGACCAGTAGGCGACAAGAGTCGGAGCTTTCCTTACGGAATGCGGAGCCAACGTTTGAGCCTGTCGCCGACAGGCTCAACAGGTCGCACTATATAAAGGAGAGTATACCTAACTATACCCCCGGACAAATCCCAGATTAGATTTGTGCTGGGCAAAAACCTCTTGATGCTCTTGTCACCAACAAAAAAAATTCTCAGAAATACCTGTGAGAAATGCTTCTAAAGTTTCAGTAAAGTTTGTCAAAGGTTTGTGAGCATAACGTTTTCTTAGTCCTCCCATTAATTGCTGATAAATAATGAAAGTGTAAGCAGTAAAAACCAAAATCAAGTGACGTATTAGACTGCTTTTCTTTCTGATTTGATATTCTCTTAAACCCAACCATCCCTTAGCTTCCCTATCAAACTTTTCAATATAGTTTCTGTTTGAAAAGGTGGTAACTATCCATTCTCCTGTGACACTTTTATCTTGTTTATTAGTGATTACAGCACTTTTTATGTTGGTGAGGTACATTATATTTTTCTCAGATAAGAAGCCCTTGAGCAACTGTGCTGTACCTCATTATCCCCAAAAGTGCTGTAAATAATCAATTTCAGTTGCCTCAGATACAGAACTATTGTTCATGACGATGGCAATAGTTCTTTGACCAGGAAAACCTTTGATTTCTGCTTCTCTAGTAGCTACCCAAACTGTTTGGGGTCGATTTAGTTCTAAAGTTATTTCTTGAAAATTTTTTTGAGATCAAGATCAAACAATTTCATCTAACCTTTTTTGTGAGTGTTTTTTTCCTGTTTTCGACTCGCTCTCACTGACTAGACGGTTTAGGGCTAAACCACCTATATAGTTTAGTTTTAGCTTTTCTAAATTTAATAAAAAATTAGCATTATTACCATAACCGCCATCAATTAAAACTACTCCAAGACCATACTTCCTTTCCCAAGTTTTGTTGACTAATTTCCGAGCTAAATCTGGTTTTTTCACAAAATTTTTATCCTCTTGACCATCTGGCCAATAGCCTGAATTTTGATATAATTCAACGTCTAAAGGAGGACTTCTAACTCCATCATATAAATGGGTTGTCACTATCACTATTCCATTGTCAGTTTTTCCAATTTCTCCGAGATATTGTCTGCCTACTCCATCTGTCAAATTACCACCTTTTTTGTGTCCATAATCGTCAATAATCAGAGAAAATCCATTCCTTATTCTTGTCTGATTGCCTTTATTCATAATTTGTAAACGACGCTCATTTACCGACTGTGCATCCCATTTTGCTTGGCTGAGAAAATGATGTATATTATGATATGAAGAACCTATTATCTTGTCAGTAATTTGAGCAATATTTTTCCGTTTACTTTCTCCGAGTAATCCTGCTAAATAACAATGAAATCCCTTTTTTTGACCTTTGGTTTTGAATAAGTGATCAAATTTTTGACACCACTTTTCAAAGCATGGTAGTAAAGCACAAAGGGTTGTTTTCTTCCTGTACTTAGAGCTAATACTAAATCCGGTTTTAATAGGTAACAAACAAATTAAGTATAATTTAACCAGTGGTAGTCTGTTAAATTTTTAATTTCATCCGTCATAGAGTAGAGATCACAACATCTTTTTTCGAGAACCATTTCTAGTTGCTCAATTGTTTCAAAATGTTCATTGACTAACGGCTCATTAACTAATGACCATAATCTTTCGGCCGGCTGTAATTCAGGAGAATAGGGAGGTAGAAACTCTCATATCTTGCCGGAATTTCGCGCAGAACTCCCAGAGCATATTCAGAAGTCCCAGATAAATAAAAGTTTCCATTTTGTATTCCTCATTAGAAATTCCTCATCTAAAAAAAATCGGTAGTTTGGAAACCCGTTGCTGAACCTACGGGAGGAAAAACGACGCGAGCGACTAAAGCGCCGTCCCCTTACGCGGTAGGGGTTTTAACCCCCTAAAACTCCTATTGCTAGGGTAAACTTTGCCAGCACTTTTCATGTCGGCAGTAGGCGAAACGTGCGCTTCGCGCAAAACGCCTTTCATGTCGGCAGTAGCCGAAATGTTATCGGGGTCGGTACTATCGGTGAAAGCAGGAGCTTAACCCACGCTTACGTGTTTACCCTTCCGGTTAAAGAGCATGGGGCTGGCAGAGCCCCCCTAGGTAGGAACTTAAACGCTTACCGATAACGTAGACTTCTTACAGTCTTAGGCTGGTCAGGTGTTGGGCTGGCCTTCTCGGAGCGGAGCAACAAGAGGGAAAGGCCAGCCCCATAGCTTGGCCTTACGGCCGGCTGCGCCGACAGCTATAATAGGTTAAATTTTGACTAACAAAGGTTAAATTTAGGTAATTATGGACTAATCCGCTGGGGATTAGACCAAGATTCATCTGAGCAATTATATAAAAATGGGCTTTTGCACATCAAAGATTTACTAAAAAAAATCCTTAACTGAACGGTATTGAAATAGTTATCAGGCGTATGGTGGGGGATACCTCGAATATATTTATAAATCAGGAAATCAAGTTGAGAGCAATAGTATGTTTGATTTCTAGTCTTATCCTCTCTAATACAAATTTCATCTAATTTAGCTACACCTATCTGGCGGAGAAATATTTCTAGATGAAAATCCCTGAAATTGTCCCCTAGATTTATTGTCCAAATTCTGCTATTAAAACTTCATCATGATCGTCAGCTAGAGTCGCAACAATTGTAATAGCTCGCGAAATTTCTCCAGGGGATAATTCTGCTACAGTACGAGTTGCCACAATCACAATTTGATTATCTACAATGGCAAAATGAGATTCCATCGTTGATAACCAATTCATTTCTAATAATTTACGCATCAACTCAGATTCATTTTTTGCAGGTAACTTCAGTACATAAGACCAAACTGTCAAAGTATCATCATCGGTTTCTCCACTCAGCTCGACAAATACTTCTACACTGCCATACTTAAATTTCCATAGATGGCCTTTTTCTGTTTGAGCCACCATCGCCTTTCGTTCTTCTGCCATACTGGCAATGACAGTTTCAATCCCTTCTATATAGCTGAGACTGGTATCATCCCCAATAGATTCATCCTCAGAAGAAGTGTTGTCCATAGAAATAGTTTCAGGATTATTAGTAGTCATAATTATTTACACCTAAAGTAAATCATCTATCACCAGTTTAAGGCTTGAATCTACCCTAATTACAAATAAAGTTATAATTCTAGCCACCATTACTTATCTACAACTATGTCCAAAGCAGAAATTAATCTCCCTTATTTTGACAAAATCCTTGCTAATTTAGAAGATAAAGTAGTTAAAACTATGCTTGGTAACCATGTTCACTGGGGTTATTGGGAAAACCCTAACTTAGCCCAAATAACTGCTCAAGACTTTGCGATCGCTGCTGAAAAGTTATCACAAAAAGTTTACCAAGCCGCTGATATTCAAAATGGTATTTCTATATTAGATGTCGGCTGTGGTTTTGGTGGTACAATTACTAGCATTAATCATAACTATTCGGCCATAAAAATCACAGGATTAAATATAGATGAACGGCAATTAGCTATAGCTAGAAAACAAGTTCATCCTCGTGATGATAACACAATTGAATTTGTCCAAGGAGATGCTATAAAAATTCCTTTTGCAGATAATTCCTTTGATGTGGTCTTAGCAGTAGAGTGTATATTTCATTTTTCTAGTCGAGTAGCTTTTTTCCAAGAGGTGAAAAGAGTTTTAAAACCTGGTGGGAAAATAGCGTTTTCTGATTTTGTTCCGACTCCCGCCCTAAAATTTTTTGAACCAGTAGTCAGACTCTTCCTGAAAGATTTTGGTGCTAAAACCTACGGTCAAGCTAATTTTATTACTCTAGCTTACTATGATAATTTAGTTAAAAAATTAGGTTTTAACAGTTTGAAAATAGAAGATATTACTTTTAATACTTTACCTACTTATACAATCCTCAAAGAGTGTTCTGTTCTGTCAAGCTCTCCAATAGCTCGGAAAACTAATAATATCTTAGAGTGCATGACCAGATTAGGGTTACTTCGTTATTTAATTCTATCAGTAAGTATAGAATAATGTTGTAAATTTTATAAAACACCTAGTGCCACTATGGGGAAGTTAAAAGTGAAAAGTCTTGATTAGTAAGGCTTGTAGTTATCTCGAAAAGGTTAATTATCTGCATTTCCTTGCCAAAGTTGAAGTAATTCCCCCTACTCTTTAGATAGTAATTGATTAGCTTTTTTTTTAAATAATTTGGTGATAAATCAACACCAGAAAGAGCAGCTTTTGGGAAAGTAGCGCGAATAAATTTTAATGTTCTGCCAGTACCACAAGCTATATCTAAAACTCGTAGTTTTTGAGGAGCGATCGCTTCGAAATTTTTACCAGGAAATAACTTTTCCAACCCCATTTTTGAAGGAGCTAAAATTTGCCTCCCCATAGCATCCGCTGCGCCGTTAAATAATACTAAATACGGTTGAATTTCTTCTGTCAGATATTAAAGAACACAACATCTTTTGACCAGAACATTTTCGAGTTCCTCAATTGTTTCAAAATGTTCATTCACTAAAGGTTCATCTACTCAAGACCATAATCGTTCTGCTGGTTGTAGTTCTGGTGAATCAGGTGGCAGTAATTCCGTAACTATTCCTGCTGGTAATTTCACGCTCATCACTTTGATGCCATCCGGCTCTATGTTCCATTCATAAAATTATTTTATTTTCAATTGACTTGTTTAGACATGGACTTTTCTCTACTAAACTTTTGCTCTCTGATAAAGTTTCTTACTAAACCGTATTTAGTATGATTACTGGTGTCTGAAACTCATACCAAATACGGTTATGATGCATGTACTTTTTCCAAATTCTCTATCACCCTCTTGCCTCTTGCCTCTTGCCTCTTGCCTCTTGCCTCTT
>JAJEAQ010000518.1 GCA_022822685.1 Trichodesmium sp. jk18x7bins.61 | reverse complement strand
AAGGGAGCATAACTCCTAGTCGTAACAATATGATGATTTTTAGGTACTGAATATTGATAAGTAGGTATAGTTTTCTGAGGCAGTTGATAGCTATACATTGCTTTGCTCCTATTGTATTGTGTTGGACTTTTTCTGCCATGGCCATAACTCTATTCATTTTTATCATCTATCATCTGGAAAATTTATACCATTTTCAAAGAAAGATTGTTATACCAAATTCAAAAAAGATAGTTACAATAAAATCCCCACCCCCTACTCCCAATTCCCAACTCCTAACTCCTACCAACAACGACTATGTAGCAATATATTTTGAAATTGGTATTAAACATTCTAGCTATCTTAATATTGAGTTTACAAACTAACAAACTGGCGGGAAGATAAGCGCTCTCCCGTTAGGGGAGCGTCGGGATGAGAGCCAGGGCTATTTTTCGGATACACACTTAACAATTGACAATTGTTAAGTGTCAATTGTTAAGTGACTTTCTGTTTTGCAAGAGACCTAATTAATTATGGTAATAGCCGACTTACAGTTACCTGATAACCTCTATCATCCAACCCATAGCCATTGTAAGCCAGTTGAGGATTAATCATTTGTTTCATCTGAGAAATTCTTGTCGATGTTGCTGGGTGAGTGCTCAAAAAAGATGGTGGAGAATCTTTTCTGAGCAATTTTTCCATAAAAGTAATTGCACCATATTGAGCATATCCCGCCCTACCTAATGCTTCAATACCCATCGCATCAGCTTCAAATTCTGCCTCCCGACTATTAGGGCGATGTAATGCCAATTCTACCCCAATTTGAACAGCAACATTATCATCTACACCCGCAGCAGTTGCTAACCCCTGGGCCAGTAAAGTTTGACGTAATTGTTTCACAGCATGACGACTCGCAATATGAGCAATTTCGTGAGAAATAACACTAGCTAATTCTGACTCATTATCTGCAGCCTTCATTAAACCAGTATTAATGTAAACAAAGCCTCCCATCGTCGCAAAAGCATTGATACTATCATCCTCTACTACCTGAAAAGTATAGGGAATATTTGAGCGATCGCTCACTGCCGCTAATCTTTGCCCAATTCTGTTTACATATTCATTAGCTGCCTGATTTTTATAAAGTTTAATATCTCCCCGTTTCAAAAACTGTTGATTAATTTGTTTACCTAGTGAAACTTCTTGACGATCAGATAAATTAGAAATTTGTATCATCTGAATACCCTGGAAAATTAACTCTCCCCAAGGGATGGCTTGACTGGGATATGCTGTACCTATACATAAACCTGTAGCTACCGTAACAGATATTAACGGATAGGATATACGCCGATAGGAAGATCGAGAAATCAAAGATAGTTTTTTCAACATCAGCTTTTCTATTAAAATGTACTAGATTTTAGATTTATTACAATGTCATAAACTAGCGAACATCATTCGCTTGTTCTTGTTATTTACTACAAAAATTTTCCATAGCTTTTCCGCAAAGCTACACCTTGATTTTGCTACCGAAGATAAGGGAGTTTAGATCATATCAAAATCCGTTATCTTCGCCTACTAAAGTTAAGTGAAATCAAAAATGAAGCAGGCTTATTTATTCACTGCGCTCTAATAAAAAAGAAATAAGATTCAAAATAAAACAATAATTATCTGCAAATTTTACATATCTATATTTAGTAGATATGAGGTTTAATCACCTCACGCCTCTTCCTAATTTGTAGTCTTCAATTTGTTTTTTGAATTGAAAACTAACTTTTAAGCTTACTTTCTCCCTTCCTGATAATAGGATCAGTATCTGCTCATAAATAAAGTTAACGACTGAGTAGAATACTCAGATGATTCATACTAAAATTGCTTGAGATAGGAGCTTTATTACGAGGGCAAGGCGAGAGGCAAGAGGCATGTATGATTGAAAAAGTAACTTTGCCTCCCTCAGGAGGAGCTACGCTTTCATCGATTTAGTATCAGAATAGCTTTGAGCAATTTACTGGCTTAAGTTATTGTGCGTTTAACTATACCCACTTATTCATTCAAGAGACTATTTGTCAAACTCAGATTAATCAGATTAAATTTTTGTGTAGGCAGGGTAAGGCAGAAATCTTTCCTCCCACTCACCAAGATTTGAGTTTGACGCTAACCCTAACAAAATTAAGCACTCTAGTAATCTTACGTATTGACTTGCTCAACAGTATCTAAACCCAATATATAAGATCAAGTTAAAGTCAGTGAAGTTTGAAAGGAATGTAGATTATTTGACTCTAGTTATATCTTGCTTATTCTTGATTAGCAAAGCTAGTAAAACTTATTTTTGGCATCAGTATGGTAATCTCTTTAAGAGGATATTTTGTGATTCAGAAACCTCTATTTAAAGCAATAGAGCTTTCACACAACATCCTGTCACATCCAAATTTTAGAGGGAAAGATAAATTAGTTATTTGTACCCTGCCATTCCTAATCTCACATTTCAATTTTGTAAAAATTAGTTGATGAAATTATGAAAATTCTGGATTCTCAAGGACGATTATTTGGTAAAGTCAGTGTCTTAGATATCGGCGCTGTGTTAATAATTTTAATGGTATTAGTAGGAATATTTATCTTTCCAGGTACTAACAAAAATTCTGTTGCTCAAGTGGGCAATATTATTACTAAACCAGTTGAAGTAGATGCTATTGCTCTAGGTTTAAAAGGACGCAATCCTGAAAATTTATTCAAGGAAGGAGAAACAACTCAATTAATTATTCGGAATCAACCTTATGGAAAAGTTGACCTCAAATCTGTGGAATTTTTAACTCGAAAAGTAGCAGTTCCTCAACCAAATGGCTCGGTAAAAGCTTTACCAGATCCCAGGGATGAGGAACTTTTTAGTCGGAATGTTTTATTAACATTAGAAGGCAAAGGTAGAGTGACTGATGATGGGCCGGTTTTAGGAAATATTAAGGTAAAAATTGGTATGACAATAGAGTTAGAAGGTACGGATTATAATTTCAAAGCTACTGTGATTGATGTGCGAGTACAGGAGAGTAGTTGATTTCTAGATCTGGACTACGTATTAAATGACTCAAGTCTTTGAGCCGATAACATTTCACGGCAGTCAAAAGTCATACGTTTAATACTAATTATCAAAAAGAATGCTATGAATAAATGGCTACAAGTATCTTTCAGATTAGCTTTACCATTGCAGTGATTTATCACGCTTGGTATAACTTGCCTGGAGGGAAGTCTGGCGCTAACTAGACTGGATAGCGTCGCAGACGGACGCCGGCGTCAGCATTTAGGCATCTCCACAAATAATATTAATTGTCTGTGGCCTTTAATCTATGTGAGCTTTCCAGTAAACAATTTTGTTTGATACCAATTCTCCATGAAGATGCCCTTTATATAACTTGATGGACGCAAGTACCATAAAAAATAAGGAATAATTATTAATTGCATTGTTACAGAGAAATGGTATGAGCAATTATCATTTTGTTCAAAAGAGATTTTTGTGGCGCTCATTGGTAGTCCTGTAAACATCTTATCAGATCCTACAAATAGTTAATATCTAGAAAAACCTATATTAAATTATCAGACAAAGTGAAGCGACGAAATTTTCTCATCGGAGCAACGGCGATAACTCTAGCTGAATTTTTAGCAGGATGTGAGACAAAAGCGGATTTAAAAGTCCAGTTATTAAAGAATACTATCCCTGCTCAGATGGTACAAAAATTTCAGAGGGAGTTAGCATCTGACTCTAGATTAAGTTTTAAACCTCAGGAAAACATAGCAGATTTACTTTCTCTGCTGCAAATTTGGCAGAGGCAGAATTTACTAGAAAAGCAGAATTATTCTGCAAACCAAACAGAAGTTTTAGAAGTTGCTAATCTGGTAACTTTAGGAGATTATTGGTTAGCAAATGCAATTAAACAAGAATTAATTCAGCCTCTTAATCCTGAATCTTTACCAAGTTGGAATAAATTGCCCGAAACATGGCAACAGTTAGTCAAGCGTAATAGCCAAGGTGATTTAGATCAACAAGGTAAAATTTGGGGGGCACCTTATCAATCCGGCACAACTTTAATTGCTTATCGAGTAGATAAGTTTAAGTCTTTAGGATGGCAACCTACAGACTGGAAAGATTTATGGCGAGAAGAATTGCGCGATCGCTTTTCTTTGCTCTCTCAAGCTAGAGAGGTTATTGGTTTAACTCTGAAAAAATTAGGTAAATCCTACAATACTCAAAACCCTACTCAAGTCGAGAATTTAAAATCGGAACTACTGAAACTAAATCGACAAGTTAAATTTTACAGTTCTGATAGTTATTTACAACCTCTACTTATTGGGGATACATGGTTAGCAGTTGGTTGGTCTAATGATATTCTCCCACTGCTCAAAACAAGCAAAGAAATTGCTGCGGTAGTACCTCAGTCAGGAACAGCTTTATGGTCTAACTTATGGGTTAAACCTAATGCTACAGTTGAGACTTCTTTAGCACAAAAATGGATTGATTTTTGTTGGCAGCCTCAGATAGTTGAACAAATGTCTCTCATCACTATGGCTACTTCCCCGATTATATTAGGAATGAATCCAACTAAGTTGACTTCAGAAATCAAAAACGAGCCTCTGCTGTTACCTCAAAAGGAGATTCTGGAAAAAAGTGAATTTCTCTATCCACTACCAGATCATGCAATTGAACAGTATCGCCAACTCTGGCAAGAGATTCGTCAACCTGTTCACTCAAGCCGAAAATAGTTTAGGCATCTCCCCACATGAAGCGCCTAGCGACGAGAAATTGTTTAGCTCCCTGCAGGAGGCAAGGGAATAGGAGGGAGCATTTCGGAGCCTCACTTAACTAGGAATTCTATTATCAGTGTTTTTTTTTACTGAACTTGCATTCAGCAAAAAAACACTGATAATATCTGTTTTGTAAAATAAAATACCCTTTCTTGTTTACAAGCATGACTTTTTATTCAATATATCAATAGAATGAAGAAAAAATTAAGTATTGATATTGCTCCAGTTAAGATAATACTTCTGAATTTTCGTCTTTTGTACTATGGCCAATCCTCAAATCACCATTAACTTAAAATTATTTGCAGCCTATCAAGAAGCCTACGGAGTTCCTGAACTAAAACTTACCCTTGAGCCAGGAAGCACCGTATCCCAATTATTAGAAAAAATCCTCAAGCAGCAGCCCAAACTACAAAAGTGGCGAGATGTAACTAAGTTTGGCATCAATCTCAACTTTGTTTCACCCGAAACCATTCTTCAAGATGGCGATGAAGTTGTCTTCATTCCACCAGTCAGTGGAGGTTGAAACAGTTATCAGTTATTGGCGTAATGTCATTTGAAAGATGATTGTCTTTTTGGGGAAACATTTTACCCAATATGCTTAAGTTTTTGGAGTTATCAAAGGGTGATAGTCTGCTCAAGTTTCCTCTCTTGATTTACCAACGCCCAAAATTTGGAGTTTTAAGCAACAGCCCATGTGATACCTATAGAAAGCATAATGTTACCTCACCAACATTAAAAATGCTATAACCTTCTGGAAAAGGGATATTCGTACCTTGGGGCATACAGAAACTCATATGCTGCTGGGAAATTTGCCCCAGCCGTCTACTTGGGGAGAACCTGCTAGATGATGGCGAGTCATAAAACCAAGAATTCCCCTGCTTCACTAGAAGATATCTGTAAAAAAAATCTAAAAACAGCATCAAATAGCCAATCTTCGGTGGGTGACGGCGGCTCAAAACCCCGCCCGTAAGGGTGGGGTTTTAAAATATCCGATCATTAGTGTGGAATTATTCCCACCTAACTCACCCTACATCATAGATACCCTCTACAGGGAGTGTGAACAGAATCGGAATTACTGGCCTAGGCAGCAGGATTACTTTAGATTTTAGATATTTTTTTGAGAAAATATAATTTCTGAACTATCTGGCAATACATGACTTACCTTGAGAGAGTTTTTGACAATATAGCGCTACATTTGCTACAAAAGCTCTGCTCAAATTTGTTACATTAACCACCAAACACAGCAAAAAAAATGTGACATAAAAAACAAATATTATCATCGTAACACTAACATTTACTACAAAAATATCACTTAAAATTGAGTTAAAAACTATGAAAATTTAGTTCCCCTCTTGCAAAAGTATCATTCTAGCTACTGCTAAAATCGCCACATTAACTACCAAATTAACCAATAAATTAGGCTCATTAACAACTGAATAATCTGTTACAACCAATACCTAAAAAAAACTAGCAAAATCATACCAGACTTTTTTGATCTGGTATTGTTGACGGTGATTTTTGCCCATACTACTATTCAAAAAATGTTCAAAATATTTCCAAGAAGTAGAGAGTAAAGACTCTAACCAGGGCACAACAACTCACAACCAAATCCACAGCACAGACACAGTTATAGACAAACTCAAGTGTAAAGAATGTGGAGAAGAGTACAATCTAGAAGCCAAACATATATGTGAAGATGTATGCTTTGGCCCCCTAGAAGTAAAATATAACTACGAAAAGCTCAGTCAAATAGTGAGCCGGGCAACAATCGAAGCAGGTCCTAAGTCTATCTGGCGTTATCGTCACTTTCTACCAGTAGCAACAGATAACGTCATAGATGTAGGAACAGGCATCACCCCCCTAATCAAATCAGAACGTTTAGCCCGTCGCCTGGGTCTGCTGAAAAATCTCTATATTAAAAACGATACAGTTAATATGCCCACCCTTAGTTTCAAAGAACGGGTGGTATCAGTAGCCCTCAGTCGTGCTAGGGAATTAGGTTTCTCCACAGTATCCTGCGCCAGTACAGGCAACTTAGCCAACTCTACTGCAGCGATCGCCGCTCAAGCCGGATTAGAGTGTTGTGTATTTATACCAGCTGATTTAGAAGCAGGTAAAATACTCGGTACCCTGATTTATAACTCAACAGTTATGGCAGTTAAAGGCAACTACGACCAAGTAAACCGACTCTGTTGTGAAGTCGCAAATACTTACGGTTGGGGATTTGTGAATATCAACCTCCGTCCTTACTATTCTGAGGGATCAAAAACTCTTGGCTTTGAAGTCGCAGAACAACTAGGCTGGCAACTACATGGTCTGGTAGTTGCTCCCATTGCCTCCGGTTCCTTATATACCAAAATTTACAAAGGATTCCAAGAATTTATCAAAGTAGGTTTAGTAGAAGACAAAGCAGTTCGTTTTAGTGGAGCCCAAGCAGAAGGTTGTTCTCCAGTAGCTCAAGCATTCAGAGAAGGTCGTGATTTTGTCACCCCAGTTAAGCCCAATGCAATTGCTAAGTCAATCGCGATCGGCAATCCCGCAGATGGTATTTATGCCCTAGAAGTAGCTAGCAAAACAAATGGCCACATTGAGTCTGTCACCGACGCCGAAATTATTGAAGGTATTAAGTTATTAGCAGAAACAGAAGGCATATTCACTGAAACAGCAGGCGGTACAACCATTGCTGTATTGAAAAAATTAGTAGAAGCAGGCAAAATTGACCCAGAAGAAACTACTGTTATTACAGGTAACGACTTGAAGACACAAGAAGCAGTACAAGGTTATATTGGTGAGCCACTAACAATAGAAGCTAAGTTAGATAGTTTTGAGCGAGCTTGGGAACGTGATCAAACATTAGATCGTCTTGATTGGCAACAAGTTTTGGTTTAAGTTTGTGACTTTCCCAGAAAGAAGTAAAGAAGGAAAAGGTATTTCTTAGCTACTTTTATCTTCCTTCTTCGGCAGATTCTCAAGGGCAAAATCTCCAAACTGCATCTTTTCGGCTGTCGCCGACATGTTCATGTCGGCGACAGACGAAACATGTCGGCGACAGGCTCAACTGAGAGCTAAGTCAGCGTGATTATTGGCAATTC
>JAJEAQ010000148.1 GCA_022822685.1 Trichodesmium sp. jk18x7bins.61 | reverse complement strand
ATTCTAATTTATGCCTTATCATTGACAAGTCTATGTAGTGTAATAGTAAGTTTTTTTCAATCTAAGATCAAGAATATGCTATTTACAGCAAGAATCAGCAAGAAAGTAATTTGAGATTTTTTTAAATTTAATTTGTCTATTAAATATCTTGCAAAATCAAAATTCAGACAAATTATAATATGGAAATCATCAATATTATTTCCTGAGTCACATATTATCTTTTGACTTTTTTTTGTATGACTATTGACTTAAGAGAGCAACAAGTCTATTTTCTAATCTAACTAACTTGACTCATATCATATAAATCAAGACAAAATCTATCTAATAATGAGGATAGATAAAACCTAGAAAAAAACAAAAATTTCTGAGGAAACATAAATAATAAATTCATAATTTTCTCAGGTTAATTATTTACAATTAATTAAGGTATGATAATTGAGAGGAAACCTCAAAAAGTAGACTTATGTAATCAAGGCCCGAGAATATGTTATCAAGTAATTCAAGTCATCAAGCAGAAATTGAGATAGAAAAAAGTGAGTAAAATAATAAACTATCTGGTATTCAAAAGTTAGTTGATTCAATTAGTGAGTGACTCAAATCAAAACTATCTCGTCGTGTAGTACTATGCGTTTTTACTAGCATTATTGTGATTGAAGGAATTCTTTTGATTCCTTCTGTCAGAAGACGAGAACAAGAACTTCTGTCTCAAATTAAGCAAATGTCTTCTGGGAAAGTAGCTTGGATTTTGATGACTTATCCCAACTCTTCAGGGACAGAACTTGTAAATCATGTATCAGAGCTACAGCAACTTAACTCTATAATTTTAGGGGGTGCAGTTTATACTGCTAACAGACAAAAAGTAGGTACATTTGGTGATGCTCCCGAATTAGAATTGTCTGACATAAGTAACCCTGAGAAACCTTTTGTTCCTTATCGCAATGGTTCTAAGTATGATGACATAGTTTGGTCTGGACAAGGTATGCAAACAGACTATACTATTCTTATTCGTCACGATGCTTCAAATGTCGGACCAGAATTGATGGCTTATATTCACCGAATTGTTGGTATGGTGATTATCATATCTCTGTTTTTGACAATTACAGTTTGGCTATCTCTAGAACCAATTGTAATTAATCCTGTTTAACGATTAAGGTGTGATTTGAATAAAGCAGAGGAAGCAATATATTGCGATCAAGAAGCACCTGCATTTAGGTCATTATGTCTCCACAGACAAGACGAATTAGGTGAAGTTATTAGAGCTTTTGAATAATGTTCATGAAAATTTATGAGGCAATTAACGAACGTAAAGAAGCTGAAGCTGCATTACAAGAAAATCTAGAAAAAATTGAGGCTTATTCTCAAGCTTTGGATAGTGAAATGGAAAAAGGTCATCAGATGCAGAAGAATTTTCAACCTGCTGAAATTTTGCAAAAAAATAGTTGGGAAGTGGCTGCTTTTTTCAGCCAGCCAGACAAGTTGCTGGTGATTTTTATGATGTGTTTGAGCTTTCTAATCATACAGTCGGATTAGTAACTGCCGATGTTTGTGATAAAGGAGTAGGAGCTGCACTGTTTATGAGTTTGTTCCGCAGTTTGATTAGAATTTTTTATGGTCAAAATTATTTTGAAGAAACCAATGAAAATTCTGAAAATGCAGGACTTGACAAACTATATATGAAGACAGAACTAGCCAGTAAAGATTGTTATCATGCTTGAAAAGCTGTGTGGTTAACTAATAATTATATTGCCAAAAATAATGGCGATCTATAAATGTTTGCCACACTATTTTTGGGAGTTTTAGATATCAATAATGGTGTACTAACCTATATTAATGGTGGGCATGAAGCACTATATATTATTGATGCTGCAGGAGGAATCAAACAGGAGTTAAATTATACTGGTCCAGCAGTGGGAATGTTGCCCGATATGAATTTTAGAATTGAACAAACTCAGTTATAACCAGGCGAAATTTTGTTAGGTTATACGGACGGAATACCAGAAGCGCGTAACAGTGAAGGTGAATTTTTTACAGATAAAAAAATTCCAGTTACTTCTGGAGAAAAAAGCAGCTTCTGCGGAAGCTTTGTTAGAGGAATTATCTAGTAGTGTTTAGATCATACTGGTAGTGCTACGCAGTTTGATGATATTACTTTATTGGCTGTACAACGACAAGCTCAATACTGGTTAATAGTGGCAATAACTTGTAGGGTGGCTGAGGCCTAAATCACCCATATAACTTGACGATTCACCCACTCTATCTGCCTTAACCCACTAGCCACAAATATTCTTAAATATCTGGTAAATTTTCTGGAGAAAAAATGAAAAGTTTGAATTTTACTTATCAACTATCTGGATAAAAAAAAAATTTTTTGTTAATGTTGGTAAGTTTAGTTAGTGTAAGCTGCACTACTCAAATTTATAATCAAAATCAACCGGCAGAACTGAAAAATACTTCTACTGCTGAAGCCTCAAATATATCAGAGCAAACTCAAACTGATAGTGCCAAAGTAGTAGTAGTAGCTTACTTAAAAGTTAAGCCAGAACAAAGGATAATTTTTTGCAGCTTGCTAACAAGGCAGGGATGGAAACTATAGCTAAAGAACCGGGTTCTATTAGTTATAAATTTTATGAAGATAAAGATAACAATAATTCATTTTTCTTCTTTGAAGAATGGAGAGATAAAGCTGCTTTTGAAGCACATTTAGAAAAACGTCATACAAAAAATTTGATAGACAAATATACGGAAATTCTAGAAGTGCCAGCAGATATCGTAATTTACGATGTTAGTAATGTCAATAAAATTCTAGTTCCAGAAAAAGAATCTGACAGTTGATAATTTTTTTAAGAGTGAGATCAAGCCAAAAACACTATATTAGAAATTAACGAAATAAAAATACAAGTTCGTAGTTGAGATGCGGCGCTCTCATAAGAACTATAATAGATAGTTAGAGGTACGGTGAGCGAATATTGAGTGATCTGAAGTAATAATACATTACAGATGTCTTACTGCCAAATCTCTTTTGCTGCTTTCAGCATTCTGTTAATTGTTACAATTGTAATTATAGTTGTCTGCTCGCAATTAAAAACTGTCTCTGCTTATATTCTTCAAACTCAATCAGAACCTGAAATAGTTTCTGAAATAGCTTACGAAATTCCCTATATTTCTCAAATGAAGATAGACTTATTTATTCAGGATTTGCTATCGGAGCAAAAAAATATTGTCACCCTGTGAGGTAAAAAACAGCTCAAACCAATTTTGGTATCAGGGGTGAGAGTGTTATATGCGCGTCAAAAAAAATCCTGGTTTTTTTATTTTGATAACAGAGTTAGATAAAAAGTTTAAAATTACAGAAAAATTCGCTCAATGTTTTCAATACCAGATAAATTTATTTTATGTACTCGGCTGTTACATTGAGCTTTTTGCTTCATTTAAAGTTAAGATTTTCGGATATTTAGTATGGGAGAGCGATCGCACAAAATCAGTAATTTTATCTGGCCCAGACTGTTGTAAACTTTTCAACAATGCCCTACTTTCTGTCAATAACTTCTCAACATTAATGCCAAAATAACTAGGCTGATAATAATTCAATTTACTAATACCTTCTCCCAACAATATAACAGCACCACGCCAATTTTCATTTCCGGCATGATAAAACCCTACAGAAATTTGTAAAACCCCTTGATAAAAACTTCTTTCTGGTTCTCCAACTTCACTCCATAGAGCCTCAAGAGTATCGTGACATTCGTAAAATTTTTCTTGGTTAAACTCTGCTATTCCTTGCCAAAATTCTAGGGGAATTTCTTCTTGTTCAGAAGTCATATAAATTTGAATAAATAATCTTATCAAGAGAGGAATAGTAGGGTAGGCAAATGCTAAGTTATCACTAAGCAAAGACGAATTTAGCGCCGTTTGCCCACCTTACTGCTTGTAGTTGTGCTTTAGCGCCATCTAACTTACATATTTGCTCTAGCAGACTCTAAATCTGCTAGAGATATTTCTTGTTTTTCACCAGCAAAATCATTACCAGGAGTCAAAAACAACATACAATGACATTCTTTACGCTCCCGCATTGGCACACAAGGGCAATTCCAATATGTAGCTTTTACTTCTGCTTCTTTATCTTCATAATGACGACATGGACATAAGGGAGCACCCAATTCATCTTTATGTTTAGCTAATCCTTCAATTACCACAGCTGTCACTGAAGGATATACACAAAAATAAGTATCTGTATTTTTGGCATACTTTTCGGCAAATTTTTTCATTGCCATCAAAGATTTTTCAGTAGATAGTTTCTTGTTTTCTGTAACCTGAGTCATAATAAATGTTTGTTATGCTGCTGATATTAGTTAGTTATTTCCATTTTACCCTAGAAAGATATCTTCAGAGGAAAATTTCCAAGTCTTGAAAGTCTAGGCAGTAGTACTACAAATAGTCAAATTTATCAAGATCAGGTAAATTTTTATTCAATTTATTTTGCTGTTTACTTAGAGGGTATCTATAAATAAATCCTTAGAGAGTGGAGAGAATTGTTTTGAGTGCAAGACTAGATATGATATCAGGGATATACTCATACCCTGAAAAGAGTCTTTTTATTACTCATTCAAATTATACAACTTTATTATTTGACCAAAAAAGGGAATCTTAACTAAGCTATTTATCAAATAAACGAAATTATACAACTTTATTTTTTAACTCCCCCAGCCCAAAAACAAGCCCCCTCCCAATCAAATCGCCTCAGAATCACAGCCCCAGATACACATCAAGTACTTAACAGTCAACATAAAACCCACCCCAAACAACCAACAC
>JAJEAQ010000493.1 GCA_022822685.1 Trichodesmium sp. jk18x7bins.61 | reverse complement strand
GATAGAGAAACAAAAAAAAAATTTCTTTTGGCTAAATTTTGGCTACAAGTATATGTAAGGTGGGCAAATTTTAGTGATTAATATCAATGTAAAATAAGCGTGATATTTGTCCCCTACTACTACAACCTTCATCATCTTTCTAAAGGAAGGAAGAAAAATGATATGAATAAAATTGCGATTATTGGCTTATCTTGTCTTTTACCTGAAGCTCAAAATCCGGAACAATATTGGCAAAATCTACTTGATGAAAAAGATTTAACTTCCTTAGCTACTGCCGCACAAATGGGAGTTGATGCTCAAAAATTTTACGCTAATCAAAAAGGAATAATTGATAAATACTATTGTCTTCAAGGTGGATATATTAGAAATTTTGAATTTGATGCGAGTGGATATCAAATTGCTCCAGATATTTTACAAGAGTTAGATAAACTTTATCAATGGTCACTTGATGTTGCTAAACAAGCTTTACAAGATAGTGGTTATTTAAGTAACGATTCTGTTTTAGCTAATTGTGGGGTGATTTTAGGTAATCTTTCTTTTCCCACTCGTAAGTCTCATCACTTATGCTCTCCCATTTATGACCAAATAATTAATACAGCTACTCAAAAACTTTTAGACAACGGCAAATTTAATTTAAAAAATATCACTCAAAAAGTCTCTCCTATAAATAGTTATATATCCAGTTATCCAGCATCTCTCATTGCTCAAGCATTATCTTTGTCAGGAGTTAATTTTGCTCTAGATGCAGCTTGTGCTTCATCTCTTTATAGTCTGAAACTGGCCAGTGATTATTTGTTAGCAAATAAAGCTGACTTAATGTTAGCAGGTGCGGTTAGTTGTGGTGATCCGTTGTTAATTAATCAGGGTTTTTCCATCTTTCAAGCTTATCCAGAAAATACTCAATCCTCTCCCTTTGATAAATCATCAGGGGGATTAGTTGCAGGTGAAGGTGCAGGAATGGTGGTGTTGAAGCGTTACGAAGATGCGGTTAGAGATGGCGATCGCATTTATGCCAGTATTAATGGTATTGGTTTATCTAACGATGGTAGGGGAAAATTTGTCTTACAACCTAATTCAAAAGGCCAAATTCTCGCCTTTAAAAGAGCTTATGCGGATGCCAAAATTCATCCCAGTAGCATTGACTATATCGAATGCCATGCCACAGGTACACCTGTAGGGGATATAACAGAATTAAATTCAATGGAGACTTTTTTTAGTCAATACGATCATTCTCCTTTATTGGGTTCGGTAAAATCAAATTTAGGTCATTTACTTACTACTGCGGGCGTTGCTAGTTTAATAAAAGTAATTTTAAGTATTAATAAAAATGTAATTCCGCCAACTATTAAAATTAGCCAACCTCTCAAATCAGCTCAAGGAAATATAGGAGGTACTCAGATTGTAACTAGAGTGACTCCTTGGCTAAAGCCTGATAAACGCGCAGCAGTCAGTGCTTTTGGTTTTGGCGGTTGTAATGCTCATTTAATTTTAGAAAAGATTGAGCCTTCAGACATTCGAGATAAACAGAAGTCAAGTCAAGATAGAGCTGTTTCATCCTCGCGATCGCCAGATTTTTCTGTGGTTGCCAGGCAGATTAGGGGGGATAGAAAAAAACAATCCAAATTAGTCATTGTTGGTATGGATGCCTTTTTTGGTGGATGTGATGGTTTAGATGATTTCGATCACAGCATATATGACGGAAAACAACATTTTATTCCTCTACCTCCTCAAAGATGGCAAGGTATTGAAACAGAAACTGAGTTACTAAAAAGCCATGGTTTTTCTACAGGAAAAGCGCCAAAAGGGGCATATATTAAAAGCTTTGATTTTGATTTTCTCCATTTTAAAATTCCACCGAAACAGGAGGAACAGTTAATTCCTCAACAACTATTAATGTTAAAGGTAGCAAATCGAGCGATTCAGGATGCCAAGTTACAAGAGGGAGGCAATGTTGCGGTTATTTTGGCAATGGAAACTGAACTGGCTTTACACCGATTTAGAGGCAGAGTTGATTTATCTTGGCAAATCGAGGAAAGTCTTAAACAAGCAAATATTTTTTTGTCTTCTGAAGAAATTACCGAATTAGAAACTCTTACTAAAGACAGCTTACATCCCCCCGCAAAGGTGAATCAATATACCAGCTTTATTGGAAATATAATGGCTAGCAGAATTAGTGCATTATGGGATTTTACTGGGGCTGCTTTTACCATTTCTGCTAGTGAAAATTCTGTATTCAAAGCCTTAGAAGTAGCTCAATTAATGCTAAATAATGGCGAAGTAGATGCTGTTGTTGTAGGTGCAGTGGATTTAGTGGGAGGAGTAGAAAGCGTATTATTACGTCAACAATCTGCCTCGATTAATACAGGAGTAAATACTCTGAGCTTTGACGAGCATGTTAATGGTTGGATGCTGGGAGAAGGTGCAGGTGCAGTTGTTTTAAAAAGTTATGAAGTCGCTCAAGAGCAAAAAGATAGAATTTATGCCGTGATTGATGCTGTTGCTTTAATTCAAGGTAATAGTAAAAATAAATCTCCAGAGTTCATTAAAGAAGTTTGTCAACAAGCCTTGGCTAAAACAAAAATAAACTCTCAAGATATCGGTTATTTAGAAGTTTTTGCCAGTGGTATTTCCCAAGAAGATGAGGCAGAAATTAAAGGTATTTTGCAAGGGTATGAAACATCAGAAACAGCCTCTGGTAAAGGAGAGCGATCGCTACAGTCTCTCTCTGATATAGAAGAATCCCAATTTACCTGTTGTATTGGCAGTATTAAGGCTAATATTGGTCATACCTATGCAGCATCGGGAATAGCTAGTTTAATTAAAACTGCACTATGTTTATACCATCGATACATTCCAGCTACTCCCAACTGGAAAAAACCAAAACATTTAGAATTATGGAAAGATAGTCCTTTTTATGTGGCTACAGAATCAAAAAGTTGGTTTTTAGAAGCAGGGCAAACGAAAAGAATAGCAGCTATTAATGGATTAGGAACTGATCAGACTTATGCTCATATAATTCTCTCAGAAGAAGTTAGTCAAAAACAACGTCCGAGTCATTATTTACAACAAACTCCTTTTTTCTTATTTCCCATCATTGCTAACAATCAAGAGGATTTACTGGCAAAAATTAATCAGCTCAAACAACAAATAGAAAATGGTGATAGTTTATCCACATTAACAACAGAAGCATATCTCAGTTTCCAAGAAAATATCCAGGGAAATTACACATTCTCTCTAGTGGGAGGCGATCGCCATCAACTTTTACAAGAAATCAAATATTCTCTTCCAGGAATAAGGCAGGCTTTCGCCAAAAAAAAGGAATGGAAAACTGTTTTAGGTAGCTATTTTACTGCTAATCCTCTCGGCAAAAAAGGAAAAATTGCTTTTGTCTATCCGGGCATGGGTAGTTCAGATATAGGATTAGGAAAAGATTTATTTAGATTATTTCCTGAACTTCATGGAACTTTTTCTACCTTAGCCAGTAATGTGGGTGAGGTACTCCATGAAAAATTAATTTATCCCAGAAATTTAACTGACTCTGCCACAGCAGCACCAGCAAATATAAAAAAATTTTTCAGCGATGGAGTAGCAATGATTCAAAGTGGCATCAGTTTAGCTATTTTATACACCCTAATTCTGAGAGATGTTTTCCAAGTTAATCTACAAGTTGCTTTCGGATATAGCTTAGGTGAAGCTTCTGCAATGAACTTTGCTCTGGGTATCTGGCATCATGATTATCATGCCTATGCTACAAATTCCAGTATTGCTTTAACAGCATCCCCTCTGTTTCAAACTGATTTATGTGGGCTTTGTTTAGTAGGGCGTAAGTTTTGGAGTTTACCTCTCAATCCTACAACAAAAGAAGACAAATTCTGGCAGTCTTACTTGCTCAAAGCATCAGCTTCTCAAGTCAATGAAATATTGAAGCCAGAGAAAAAAGTTTATTTAACTTTTATCAATACGCCTAAAGAAGTAGTTATTGCAGGGGAGCCAACATCTTGTTTAAAAGTTATAAGAAAACTGAATTGTCCTTATTTAAGCGTTGATTTTGATACTCTTTTACATTCGGAAGTAGCCCAGACTTGCTATGATGATTTAGTCAAACTACACACTATGCCGATTCAAAATCAACCGGATATTAAGTTTTACTCTTCAATAAAATGTCATCCTATCCAACTAGAGAGTCATATTCTTGCTCATAATTCTGCTCAAGTATGTTGTCAAACGGTTGACTTTCCCAGAATAGTGAACCAGGTTTACCAAGATGGAATACGAATTTTTATTGAAGTCGGTGCTAAAAATAAATGTTCTGATTGGATTGATGATATACTTAAAGATTCAGAACATTTAGCATTATCTGTCAACGCAAAGGGAGTTGCTGAACATGCTCAAATTATCAAGTGTTTAGCAAAACTTGTTAGTCATAATGTATCTGTTGATTTATCTTCTCTTTATCCCTCTATTTGCCATACTTCTAGAGCTACTAAATCAATTACAAAAGAAGTCACCCTAGGAGGTAATTTAATTTATAGGAGTATTGTAACTCCAGAAAACAAATTAAAATTTAAAAATCAAGTCTTCAAAAATTCCATAGCTGATTTCGCCATAACCAAAAAAACTGAAACAACTATGATTCAAATAAATAACCAACAAGAAAATTTAAAAATTATACAATTACAAATTGCAGGAGCTGAAAAAAACTATGCACATCATGTACTTCTACAAGAGAAAGGGAATGGCAGTCACTTTTCACCACAGCTCACCACCAATGCTTACACGAAACCATCTAACATTGTTTGGAATGAAGCTGATTTATTAGAATTTGCCCAAGGAAATATTGCTACCGTTTTTGGTGAAGAATATCAAATAATTGATACCTATTCTCGACGAGTCAGACTGCCTTTACATCCCTATCTGTTAGTAACTCGAGTCACAAAAATAAATGCTAAAAAAAGGGAATTCAAACCTTCTTCTATGACTACTGAATATGATATTCCCTATGATGCTTGGTATTCAGTTGATGGTCAAGCTTCATTAGCTGTCAGTGTAGAATCAGGACAATGTGACTTATTGCTAATTAGCTACTTAGGAATTGACTTTGAAAATAAAGGAGAATTTGTTTATCGTCTTCTGGACTGTACCTTAACTTTCCTGGATGAATTACCAAAAGAAGGGGATACTCTTCGCTACGATATAAAAATTAATTCCTTTGTGAAAAATGGTAATAATTTGCTATTTTTCTTTAGCTATGAATGTTTTGTTAAAGATCAAATGATTCTCAAAATGGATAGAGGTTGTGCAGGGTTTTTTTCTGATGAACAACTAGAGCAAGGAAAAGGAATTATTATTTCCGACAAAGAGTTAGCAGAAAGAAAAAAAATTCAAAAGCAAAAGTTTGAACCGTTATTAGTCTGCACAAAGTCAAAATTTGATTATGCAGATATGCTGAATTTAACCAAAGGTAATTTAGCAGAATGTTTTGGGGATCATTACCATCAATATGGATTAAATAAATCTCTGCGTCTTCCACCTCAGAAAATTTTGATGATAGATAGAGTAGCTTCAGTTGAAACTACTGGAGGGGATTGGGGTTTAGGATTAGTTATCGGGGAAAAAAATTTGGAACCTGAACATTGGTATTTCCCTTGTCATTTCAAAGATGATCAAGTCTTAGCAGGCTCTTTGATGGCAGAAGGCTGTAGCCATTTATTAGAATTCTATATGTTGTATTTAGGATTACATACCTGTACTAAAGATGCTCGTTTTCAACCTATTTATGGACTGGCTCAAGTAGTTCGTTGTCGAGGACAAGTAACTCCTACTTCTGATAAATTAATCTATCGGGTGGAGGTTACTAAAATCGGCTTAAGTCCACATCCCTACGTTAAATGTAATGTTGATATTCTTTTACAAGATAAGATAGTTGTTAATTTCCAAGATTTGGGCTTACAACTAATTGAAAAAAATTCAGACAATACATCTTTAATTCCCATTCAAGCCCAGGAGCAATCTCCAGCAAAAGTCTATATTGAAAAACCGGCTTTACTCACAGAAGAACAAGTGCAAGAATTCTGTCTCGGTGCAGTGGCAAAATGTTTTGGTGAAGAATTTGAAATTTATGATAGTGGTAAAATCAAGGCATCTAGAATGCCTAATACTCATCTGAGTTTAGTGAGTCGTGTTTTAGAAGTAAAAGGTAAACGTCATCAAATTAAAAAAGGTTCTACTATTATTACAGAATATGATGTTCCAATTAATCCCTGGTTTTATAGTCAAAATTCATCAGAAACTATCCCCTATTCAATTTTAATGGAAATTGCACTACAACCTTGTGGTTTTCTTTCTGCTTATTTAGGAACGACTTTATTATATTCAGATCGTAGTTTGTATTTTCGTAATCTTGATGGTACAGGAACAATCATTAAAGATCTAGATATTAGAGGTAAAACTATTACGAATACTGCAGTTTTGCTTTCTTCAACAAACATTCAAGGAATGATTTTGCAGGATTTTACTTTTCAAGTTAGTTGTGCAGGAGAAATATTTTATCAAGGGCAAGCATCTTTTGGTCATTTCAGCCCGGAAGCATTAATTAATCAAGTGGGATTGGATCAAGGTAAGAATGTTCTGCCTTGGCATAAAACAGAAAATAGTTTAAATCTCTCGGAAATTGATATTAATTTACGTACTCAAGAAAGCAGAACTAAATATTATCAAGTTAATCTAGGGCAGCCTGGTTATCGCCTAGCACAATATCAATTAGATTTACTTAATCAGGTGAAAATAATTAAACAAGGAGGAAAATACCAGCAAGGTTATATTTATGCCTGGAAAGAAGTTAAACCTACAGATTGGTATTTTAAATGTCACTTCCATCACGATCCAGTTATGCCTGGTTCTTTAGGTGTTGAGGCAATACTCCAGGCAATGCAGGTTTATGCTTTACATCTTGATTTAGGAAGGCATTTACAATCGCCACGTTTTGTACAAATTATTGACTATAAAACTATTTGGAAATATCGAGGTCAAATTCCACCAGATCAACCAGAAATGTATTTAGAAGTGCATATTTCTAAAATTGAGATTAGTTCAGAAAAAGTTATTATTGTAGGAGATGCTAGTTTATGGAAACCAAAGATGAGAATTTATGAAGTTAAAGATTTGGCAATTTGTTTAGCGGAATCAAAATAAAAAAATTCCCTAACTAATTAGGCTTGGGGAGATAGTATAAAAAACAAAATTAGCCATTGTTGCTCAGGATATCAAACATCACAAATAGCCTCAAATGAGAGCGATCACCACTGTTTCAGCCTGATGCTGACATGCATTTTAATTGAGATGTTTGAAGCCTATACCCCTTGTGTAGGGCAAAAAAATAAATGTACATCAGCTTATTGAAAAATAAAGAATAGTCAAAGACTTTGAATATGACTGCAACGATTAAATTGAGTTTAGAACAATTTTTAAAACTTCCTGAAGAAGATGTCATTTACGGATTAATTACTGCTTCTGCAATTCCTAAAGTGTCACCCAAAGGATTTCATTCTCGTTTAGCAGGTACTCTTTATATACTTTTGATTGATTAGAGTAAAGAACGAGGAGAAGTAGGAATCGAAATGGGGAATTACCCTCAAACGAAATGGAGATGATTGGCTTCCTGTTCCTGATTTACTATATACTTCTTATGATAAATTACCTCCAGAAAGACTTGAGGATGAAGCTTGTCCTTTTCCCCCAGAATTAGTCATTGAAATCATTTTTCCTGGTCAATCTTTTGGTGATTTAAGTGAAAAAGCAACAGATTATTTAAAAGCAGGTGTTTCTCGAATTTGGATTGTTGATTTATAGGCCAAAAGTATCACGGTTTTTATCCTGATGCTCCACCAGAAACCAAACGAAGACAAGATAGTTTAACAGATGCAGTTTTGCTAGAATTAGAAATAACTGTTGAACAAGTTTTTCAAAGAGTAGGTTTGTTCTAATTTGGCCACTAATAGAAAGTATATTTCCATAAGCCAAAAGATTTATGTCATGTTTGGATAATTAGTTATAAAAAAGTTTTTGTTCGTAGTTGCGATGCGGCGTCAAATATTCATTTAGGGAACTAAAATACAACTACGCGCCTAATATAGAAAAAGAAAAGAGAAAAAAGCACAGTCATTGGTATAATCGGTGTTGGTGCAATATCTGCAGCTAATGCTTTGAAGCAAAAAGGGTATGAAAAGCTAGAAAGATATCAACGGCAAAATCATACATATATAACAAGAAAAATTAGGATTTTTTTTCTCCCATTGAAAAGGTGGTTTAATATGATAATTTATTAGTATAAAAATGTTTTTAGGTAATAAAAGTGATTCAAAAAACAACTATCAGTTCCACTAACAATCAAATCAGTTTCTCAGGTTATCATAGTCAAAATCCGATTTGGATTGGCTCTGATAATTCAATCGCCTTTGATGCTGAAAGTATTAAACTCAAACTATTAAATCTTGATCAACCTTGTTATTTTGTGAGAAAGCAAGGTCAAATTGGTGTTACTAATGAAGGTTATTTAGGCGAGAGTAATAACGGCAAATCTCCAGAAATTGAAACTTTAACTGCAATTCCTCCTTTAATTCCTCAACAGTTAGGCGACCCAAGTTTTTTAGATTTTCATCAAGTTAAATATGCTTATATGACAGGTGCAATGGCTAATGGTATTGCTTCAGAGAAATTAGTCATTGCATTAGGTAAGGAAAATATCTTAAGTTCTTTTGGTGCTGCTGGTTTAGTTCCTGATAGAATTGAGAAAGCAATTAATATTATTCAGGATGCTTTACCTGAACGACCATATTGTTTTAATTTAATTCATAGTCCGAGTGAATCAGCTATAGAAAAAGGAGCTGTTGAGTTATATCTTAAATATAATGTCTCTACTGTTGAAGCTTCTGCGTTTTTAGGTTTAACTCCTAATATTGTTTATTATCGAGTCGCAGGTTTAAGTTTAAATTCCCAAAATCAAATCGAGATTAAAAATAGGGTTATTGCTAAAATATCTCGTCGAGAAGTGGCTAGCAAATTTATCGAACCTGCACCGGAAAAAATCACGAAACAATTAGTATCTCAGGGATTAATTACAGAGTTACAAGCAAAATTAGCCTCTCAAATATCAATGGCTGATGATATTACTGTCGAAGCTGATTCTGGTGGTCATACTGATAATCGTCCCTTAGTTTCTCTGTTACCTTCTATTCTGGCATTGAGGGATGAAATTCAAGCAAAATATGATTATCAAACTCCTGTCAGAGTAGGTGTAGGAGGAGGAATAAGTACACCACAATCAGCTTTAGGTGCATTGATGATGGGGGCAGCTTATATAGTTACAGGTTCAATTAATCAATCCTGTGTTGAAGCTGGTGCTTCTGAACATACAAAAAAATTACTTGCTCAAGCAGATATAGCTGATGTAATGATGGCTCCGGCTGCTGATATGTTTGAAATGGGAGTTAAATTACAAGTATTAAAACGGGGAACAATGTTTGGGATGAGAGCCCAGAAACTGTTTGAATTTTATCAAAACTATGACTCTATTGAAGCAATACCTAAATTAGAACGAGAGAAATTAGAAAAACAAGTATTTAGGAAAAGTTTAGAACAAGTTTGGCAAGATACTGTCACCTATTTTAACCAACGCGATCGCCAACAAATTATCAGAGCAGAAAACAATCCTAAAAGGAAAATGGCTTTAATTTTCCGTTGGTATTTAGGGTTATCTTCTCGTTGGTCAAATAGAGGAGAAAAAGGTCGTGAAGTAGATTATCAAATTTGGTGTGGGCCGGCAATGGGGGCTTTTAATAACTGGGTAAAAAATTCTTATTTAGCTGAATCTAATAACCGTAAAGTTGTTGATATTGCTCACCATATTATGATTGGCTCTGCCTATTTATATCGACTACAAAATTTGAAATTGCAAGGAATTATTATGCCAGCACAATACTCCTGCTACTGCCCACAACCTTTTTTAGTTTAGAGGCTGTTTTCCCAGAGTTGTTTTGACTTAGATAATGTATCATGTTCGGTTAAAGATTTAACAGTATTTGTGGAAAAAAGCATAAGGTTGCTAATTATGCTCCCCCTACTTATAACTGATGCTCCGAACATGATATTATTTGAGAGAGTTACTATTTTTGTCATATTTTAATCTGATGTTGTGACAAATAAAAATTATGGAATTCTATGATAGAATATTAATAATTGCTGAAAAGCAGTGCTTTGGGAAACTGGGGTTAGATGGAAAAAGAGCATAACTATTATGAAGTTCTAGGAGTATCCAAAGATGCTTCCGCAGAACAGATTAAAAAAGCCTATCATAGCCTAGCACGTCGGTATCATCCTGATGTAAATCCAGGGGATATAGATGCAGGGGAAAAATTTAAAGAAATTAATTCAGTATATGAGATTCTTTCTGACCCATTGAAGCGATCGCAATACGATAAAATTATAGGAGAAGCACAGGAACTATATAAACGAGGAGTGGCCAAAAGTCAGTTTGGAGACTATCAAGGTGCAATAGTAGATTATACAAAAGCACTAGAAATTAATCCTAACTGGGCAGAAGTTTTGTACCATCGAGGATTTGCTAGTTATAAATTGCAAGACTATCGCAATGCAGATATTGATTATACTCAGGCATTATATTTAGACCCATACTTAGCAGAAGTCTACTATTATCGGGGTTTATGTCGGATCAAATTAAAGTATATTCAAGCTGGTATAAAAGACTATACTAAAGCATTAGAAATAAATCCCAATTTTGCTCATGTTTATTATCAACGTGGTTTAGTTTATATTGAACTACAAGAACATCGTTTGGC
>JAJEAQ010000382.1 GCA_022822685.1 Trichodesmium sp. jk18x7bins.61 | reverse complement strand
CAATTGCCTACTCCCAACTCCTTAATTTTTGCTAGTTGAGAATAAGTATGGGGAATAAGAGCAGCCGTAAAGCTTACTGCATATAAAGTTTAGCAATTAAACTTCCATCGAACTCACGTTAATTTATAGTCATGCTGATAGCTATATCTACAATAAATCCTTGAACTTAGGATGATTGGCCAAACTATTCAAGACTTTTTTAATCTCCTGCGATCGCTCCTTCTTCATAATCAAAGTCACATTGCCATCCCTAACAACCACAACATCCTCCAAACCAATAGTCACGATCGCATCATCATTACTACTAGAATAAAAAATCGATCCTTCCGTATCTAACCCTAAATGATTAGCTAACTCTACATTAATATTATCACCCTTAAACAAACGTTCCAAAGCATTCCAATCACCCAAGTCATCCCAACCAAAAGCTACAGGTAAAACAAAAGCCTTCTCAGTTTTCTCCATCACTGCATAATCAATACTCGTTTTTTCCAACTGAGAATAACCCTCAGCACCCATATTCTCCAAAATAGTCATCATCGTTGGCACATACTTGCGTAACTCCGCCAACATTACCCCCACCCTGAAAACAAAAATACCACCATTCCAACTAAAGCCACCTGTTGCTAGAAACTCTTCAGCTTTCTCTCGATTTGGCTTTTCTGTAAACCGCGCCACCTGATAAGCTACAAACTGATTAAATTCTCCTATCTTTTTTCCCTGCTCTATATATCCGTAACCAGTAGAAGGAAAATAGGGCTTCACTCCCAGGGTGACAATACCATTTTGGTCTTCTGCAAACTTCTCTGCTGCCTTCAAAGTCTTCTGGAATACTTCTGGCTCCCCAATCCAATGGTCGGCTGGGAAAAACCCTACTACTGCATCTTCCCCATAGCGACGTGCGGTTTCTATTGCTGTCCATGCAACTGCAGGGGCTGTATCCTTTGCTTCCGGCTCTACCAATATATTTTCCTTTGGCATCTGGGGCAACTGTTGTTCCACACCTGCGGTCAACATTTTTGAAGTTACAACCCATAAACCATCCCAACCATTAGACAATGGTTTTAGTCTTTCTGCTGTTGCTTGTAAAAAACTTTTATCACTTCCATGCAGGGAGAGAAATTGTTTAGGCTGATGCTTTCGACTCAGAGGCCAAAAACGTTCTCCTTTACCACCAGCAAGAATTACAGGTATCATCTGATTCTAGATTACTCAATAAATTAGATAATTCGATCTTAAGTTCTCATTACCACTTTCTTCAACTCTATCAACAACCTTAGGCAGAGGCAAGAGGCAAAAGCACTGCTAGAATTCGGTACCAGGTCCCCCACTATATTTATGAAATTAGTGGTGTGCCTTTTTGCGCTTCGCAAACATGAAAGGTGGTGGGTTCAATCTCCCACCATAAGCCTTCTCTCTTGCATGCATGCAAAAAGGCATGCATGCCTTTAATTAACTTATATAAAATTTAGGCTTGTACAGATATGAATGATTCTTCTTCCAGTGGAACCCGACCTTTTTGGTTAAAATTGTGGTTCTGGATATTTATGTTAGTTTTAATTGTAACTACAACTACTTCTTTCGGTGCGATAATAGCTTTATTTGCTCCTGTAGAACCTGAATTTCTGCAACTACTAAAATTTTATACTTCAGATGCCCTGTGGCGTAAGCGACTGCCTTATAGAATTTCAAGGCCTATCAATATTGTAGTTATGGGTATTGACCAAGTTCCAGAAGTAGCGCCAGATTCTCCAGATGTGTTTGAGGGTCGTAGTGATACTTTATTATTAGTCAATGCTAATCCATATAATAATACCTTGAATTTGCTTTCAATACCTCGAGATACTCAAGTCCTGATCCCCAAAGTTGGCTTTGCTAAAATTAATGAAGCTAATGTCTATGGTGGACCAGAGCTTGTAGAGAGTGTTTTAGAGAAGACTTTGGGTAATATTGATATTCACCGTTATGTGCGAATTAGTAATGAGGCATTTCGAGAATTAGTTGAACAGTTAGGTGGTGTTGAAGTATTTGTGACTCAGCCGATGTCTTATATTGACAAGACTCAGGGGCTAACGATAGATTTAAAGGCAGGTTGGCAAACTTTAAACGGAGAACAAGCAGAACAATTTGCCCGTTTCCGAGATGAAGTTTATGGAGATATTGGTCGTGTTCAACGGCAACAAATTTTGCTACAAGCCCTACAAAAACGAGTGACTAATCTGGGAGTTTTACCTCGCTTACCCCATATCATTCGGGTGATGCAGAAGTATGTAGATACTAACTTGAGTTTTGCAGAAATATTAGCTTTGGTGAATTTTGGTCTTGATTTGGAACCTGAAGATATGAGAATGGTTATGTTGCCAGGAAGGCCAAGTTCTAATGATGAGTCTTGGAGTAGTTATTGGATTATAGATCAGGAAGGTCGCGATCGCGTGATTGAGCAATATTTTGATGACAAAGTTGCATTAAATCCAATAGAAGTATATGGAATTTCACCTGTAGAGAGTAAAATAGCAATTCAAAATGCTTCTAGTGATTCTCAAGCATCAAATAAAATTGCTCAGTATTTACGTGAAAAGGGATTCTCTAATGTTTATGTTGTTGCTGACTGGCCTGAACAAGAACCTTTAACTCAAGTTATTGTTCAAACTGGTTATTTAGAGTCGGCAGAAGTTGTGAAAAATGCTTTGGGTTTTGGTAATATTGAAGCTGCTTCTATAGGTGAAATTGGTTCTGATTTTACTATTCGATTAGGGGAAGATGCAGTTAATAAAATTAACCAGTTGGAGGGAAGTTCCGCGCTCTCCCGATAAGGGAGTGTTAGGGATGGGCATCAGTTTCAGCATTTAGCATGTTGATACAGGCTTTCATCCCGACGCGACTCGATTAGGAGAGGGGCGCAACTTCCTGCCAGTTTGTTAATAAATTGAGCGGCTCCCAGTTTATTACATCTTGTAATAGAGCTTGATAACCTGCTACATTAGGGTGAATTCCATCTGTACACAGACAAGAGCGCCACCAATTTTCACCCCTACTTAACCATGTTTCAAACACATCTAAATAGGGAATTTGTCGCTTTAAACAAGCTAACCGAGTCGCTTCTTTATATATATATTGATCCTCATGAGTGTAATATAAACAATCCTGAAAAGGCATTTGATCTGGATTAACAGGAACCATTCCTACAAATAGCACAGGACAAAGTTGTTTTGATGTATCTAATAAATTATCTAATATTGTTTTAAATTTAGCCAAATCAGTATAACAACATCCATCTGGCCTTTGGACTCTGGCAGAATCATTGACTCCAACAGAAAGAATAATTAGATCAGGTTGACGATTTCTCAATTCACCACGATGACGAAACTCATCTTCAAGGCGTTGTTCTACTTGTAAAACTCGGTTTCCTCGGACTCCCAGATTATATAGTACATGACCATAACTATCTGGTAACATCCACTTGCGGCGAAGTCTTTCTACCCATCCACCACCTTCATAATCGCCAAAGCCATAAACTAAACTATCTCCCAGAGCAACTATTTTCAGGGGGGGGTGATGACTGGTTGTAGAAAAGTACTTTGGAGTCGAAGCAGTGGCTATTAACATAAGCAATACAAATCAATAAATAGTATAAGTTTATTAAATTTTTGTAATCTTAGTCATGAATCTTAGCATTAATTGAGAAAAATTGGGTTTCAGGCTTGGCCTCAATCAAGCAGTGAGTTACACTAAATCCGGCGCGAGATAGGAGCTTTATGACGAGGGAAAGGCAAGAGGCAAGAGGCAAGAGGCAAGAGGCATGTATGGTTTTAGACTTTGGAAAATGTGCTTTTGCCTCATTGGGGAGGAGCTACGCTTTCATAACCGGATTTGATCTGATCAGGTTTTTTACTAAACCTTATATTAGTATTATACCAATTTCATAAAACATTGCTAAAATACTTTTCCCTACTGGTAGGAATCTAGAGTAATATAACTACCTTTTTTTGAATTTGCTATTATAATTAATTATTGGATTTTTTTTGCTAAAGTGAAATTATAAGATGGGGACTGAGGTATTTTTTAGTCTTAAACACTATGTATATAGTTTGATAATAGTTTTAATCATCTATCATAGACCTCCAAGGGTACTGCAACCGTAATCTTCGATTCGGTTGTATGGTGAATTGGAGGCAGTGAGTCTTGCTTTTTGCACAAAGTGATGATATAATTTTTCGGAAATCATAAACTTATTAGTATCACCCTGAATGCAGACAATTTACAGGTTTAAGCCACACCAAAATCAAACACAGTCTTTAATATTGTCAGATTGGCAACAAAAGATTGGGGAATTCTATAATCTGTGTCTGCACAAGTACCCATTGATACTTTTTACCAAACCCAAATACTAGGTAACTACTGGTGCGGTTCGTTTCTAGCAGGAACCCTTAGCAACTAAGGATGTATGGCTAGAGTCCAGCCTCTGTAACCCATATAGGACGGATAACTGAGATAAGAATGTGGGTGAAACCAAAAGGCTTTTCCCACCCGCCAAGGAATGGGTGAATCCCTAACTGGCCACAGTTCAGGAACCATACCCGGAACCCAGAGTGAAGCAGGCAACAGGACTCAATCAGAGCTAAAACGTATAGGCGCACTGGAGTTAATGGGGAGTTGATATTGGAGAGATTACCAAACCTTCT
>JAJEAQ010000560.1 GCA_022822685.1 Trichodesmium sp. jk18x7bins.61 | reverse complement strand
TCATCCCCACCTCAATCATCTGTATGCCATT
The DNA here is from genome assembly GCA_022822685.1 of Trichodesmium sp. jk18x7bins.61. Taxonomy (GTDB): domain Bacteria; phylum Cyanobacteriota; class Cyanobacteriia; order Cyanobacteriales; family Microcoleaceae; genus JAJEAQ01. The sequence continues at coordinate 6,522 of JAJEAQ010000560.1, read as the reverse complement.
GTTTACAGTTCGTTTTCCCTTCTGTATTGGCGATCAATTCTACGATGAATTCGTCAGTATGTTTGCCTACTCTAGCGGTCAGAATTAATCCACTCGATGATGCTTGAGTCGCGCGTCGAGTCAGGTGGCCGACCCCAGTCGGAGCTTTCATGTAGCTTTAGCTAAAACAGGGAGGCTCCAGGCTCAACATGGGGGGACAAATTTTGTAGGCTCAGGCTTCTCGAAGAGTATCCCTATCTGTTCCATTACAGAACAGCGTTGAGCCACCTCGCCACATGTTCAGGTCGCGCGACAGGCTCAACAGGTCGCGCCAATCCAACAATCCCCTTCTGTCAATTCATTTATCTGACAGTGTTTTTGTTTTTTTGGACTTTTGAACAAAACTCATCACTGCTGATTTGTGAGGTTTCGATGTTTTGCACATGGGCATTATGAATCATCTGTCCTTTTTGAGAGGCCGCTCTTACCAAACTGACTACTGTATTGTAGGCGAGATTTACTGTTCGACTAATTCCTCTTAGACTACTGCCCTCAACATGAAGCCCAGGAACTATGCGCATTTTTTCTGGTTCAATTTGCCGACGATAGTGTAGAGTATCGAAAGTTGAGGTGAAAGTTTGTAGGCATTCAGGAGAATAGTAGGGTTGACTTCCAATACTTGTTTTTCCATGCTTATCCGCCCACAAGGTTGCTATCGAGCCCATCTGCCCTCATCTCTTCGAGGGTCAGCATTTGGAAACCGTCATCCGCCACTCTTTGCCCACCGGAAATAACGTTGTAGCCTGGACCTTTCCCATTGAAGTAGGAGTTGTTAACGTCGAGGTCTCCGTAGAAATTACTGCTGCTTGAATCAACCATAGCAGCGTAGTTGTTATACCAATTACTAAAAACTTTGATGTACGAGTATTTTTTATTTCCCAATACTATATATAGCCGCAAATCCTCGATCTTTGGTGATTTGGTGATTTTAACGCTTATTTTTTGCCCCTAGCAAGCATAGCATTCTTTTTGAGAATTGGTATTATAGGTGCGATGTCCGAAGTTGTGCATTCCTACGCCCTTAGCTGCAACATTTTGATACACACCTAGCCCTGCATTTGCTCCTGAATCTGAACTACCAGAGAAATGAACGGCGTAGAGATTTCCTGCGTCCATTGCATCTTCAAAGCTTTCTCCACTGAGTGTATTGTGATTATCAAATGTTTTTTGTGTTAGAAAAATCACTTTTTCTTCGTTTGATTTTTTTATTATTTTAGTTGATGTGTTATTTTTTGAAAGTAAATCTATCGTTTTTTTATCTATAAATAATAGTTGATTTTGATTTATTCTGAGGTATTCTAAGAGACTGTTTGTCAAGTAAATATTAAGATGACTAGAGTGTTGAACTATGGTGGGTTATAGCGGACAACTAAAATTATTTATTTAAACCCCGCCCGCCCCGGCGGGGTATTAAATGAGGAGATATCGACCCCAGGACCTACCCTACGCCAGAATTTAATCTCAGTTTGACAAACAGTCTCTAACGGATAGAATGAGAGAAGATTTGATTAGTATTTTTGTTTTTATTGAATTGAATGTTGCTCATAGTAAAAACTAGGTTGTGTGGAGATGTCATTTAGGTGAAATATCACTGTGTTAGGGGTGAAAATGAGAAAATGTTCTCAAATTTTTAGATCAAGTTCAGTGAAATGCTGATAAAAAACCATATATTTTATCTCTAGACAAGTTTCTACTCTCTTCGCACCAAGTCGGCGATAGCCACAGCTACTGTCGCGATGAAGGATGGCGCTTTTGATCCCCGATGCTCTGCCTTCCCTATTGCCTTTTGCCTTTCTTGCCTTTTGCCTTTAATTATTCCATACTAAATATAGTGTCTACGTGTAATTCCCGAGTATTTTTCTGAGACATGATATTATATCTACATGACTTACGCATTAACTCTGTATATAGCGTACAAATTAGTTATTATTCAGGACATTGCCACTATGGATAGTTCCTTTGCGTAAGTCCTGTATAGATAGGCAAATAACAGAAAAATAAATGACAGCAGTAAATACCCAAAAATTGGATGTATTTGGTGTCGGGAATGCCTTAGTTGACATCCAGGCATTTGTAGAAGAAGACTTCATTAGCAAAAATTCTCTCCAAAAAAGTAGGATGACTCTGATGGATGCTCAAACCCAGGGAGGAATATTGCACAACCTAGAACATATACCTTTACAGATGCGTTCCGGTGGCTCAACAGCAAATTCTCTGATTGCGATCGCCCAGAGTGGCGGAACAGGTATTTTTGCAGGCAAGGTTGCTAAAGATCCTAATGGAGAACTATACCGCCAAAATATGCTCGACTCAAAAATTGAGTTTAATGTAGTTCCTATATCAAGAGAAAACAAACCTACTGGTACTTGTGTTGTGTTAACAACTCCTGATGCTGAACGTACTATGTGTACAAACCTGGGAGTATCTATCAATCTTAGTGCTAGTGATATTGATGCAGAAGAAGTTAAGCGTTGCAAATATAGCTATATAGAAGGTTATCTTTGGTCAGGGCTACATACGAAGGGAGCTTGTATTCAAGCAATGGAGGATTCTAGGCGTCAAGACGTGAAAGTGTGTTTTACCTTATCAGACCAATTTTTGGTAGATCAATTTGCTGATGACTTCCGCCAGTTAGTGTCAAATTATTGTGATGTATTATTCTGCAACGCTGATGAAGCTCGTAGTTTGTGCGGGATAGAATCCTTGGAAGAATCTGCTATTAAGATTGGAGATTTGGTAGAAACAGCTTTTATTACTAATAGCGAGGCAGGTTGCTTAGTTGTCAAAGATCAAACAATTACTCCTGTCAAAGGGTTCCCTGTCAAAGCGATCGATACTGTTGGCGCGGGAGATACTTTTGCTGGAGGCGTGCTATTTGGTCTCAGCCATGGTTATGACCATATTCAAGCTGCAACTTGGGGAAATTATTTAGCTTCTCATGTTGTACAAATTCAAGGGCCACGCTTGGAAGGTTCTTGGGCAGATAAAGTTGAGCAAGTAGTTATGCTAAATCAGGTTTAGCTAGTATCTGGTCATACAGGGGGAGCTGAAGGCTATATGGTTAGAGGCGATTCACACAAATTACCCTTTTCTGAGGGGATTTGGTACTACTAGCTAGACTATAGTTAGAAACTTCATAGCAAAAGCTAAGGGCTGGCCACATACTCGCAGGAACCAACGAGTAGGCCAGCTCAATGCCTGACTAGCCTCAGCTAGAATTATCTAGCGGCAAATACATATATTAAGATATCAGGTGCAAAACCGATGCAGACTTCCAAACAAAAAATCAAAGATAAAAATCACACATATTATAAAAAAGCTTTACCCACTAAAGCTGCTTCAAATGGCAACTCTCAAAATAGTCAACAGACAAATCTGCAAATAGAACAACTGGGATTTTTCCCACAGCACAGCAGAATATTAACAGCAATTATAGAACCAGGTAGCTTGAGCATCAAATATGCTAATCATCTTTTTGGCCAAATGATGGGTATAGATCGGCTCTATGAACAACAATCCAAAGAGAATATTAACCTCAATGAGTTGTTTAGTGATTGGGATAGCACAGAACTACAGCAGCTTTACCGCCAACAAATTTTGCAGTGGGTGTTAAAAAAAACTATATCAAGTAGACACAGAATATCTAGAGTTACATCGCGCAGTCATCTCAACGATTAATGTTTTATAAAACTCCGAACCACTTTATATAGAATTCTGGTTTTGTTCTGAGCCACTAAATCTGACAAGAGTTGAACCAACACTAGACGAATTTGCTGGTCTTAATTTTTCATCAATGTCAACCTCAGAACGACTAGCTTGGCTAATACAACCAGGAAATTTAGAAATGTTAGCCCAAAAATTCAAACTAGAAAATTACCAAATAGAGGGTTTACTGTTACTTGAAGGGATAGATGTAACAGCCAAAGAACAAATGCGAATACTAAGTCAACTGCTAGTAGAGCCAGAATCATTAATGCAGCAACAGAAGTTTGAGAAAATTGACAAATTAATGCGATCGCTATTTCAAGCAGATGATATGATTCTACTCCGGAATGAAGGAGAAAAACAACTAAAGTTATTTATTGGCAGTGAGTATCTAACTACAGCTAACTATCTTATGCTATATTTGACAAACTCTCTAGAGGATTCTCTGCTGATGAAAGCTGCGAGCAAGAATCAAATACAGAATATTATTGCTCTTGAACAATGTTGTCAAACTGAGTGTGAGCAAAATTTATATCAAAAAGGATTTTGCTCCTTGCTACTAATTCCTCTAGTGATTCAATCTTATTGCTCACAAGAGGAATCAGATATACCAGTAATTTTGGGAGTAGTTGGACTAACGAGCAATCACCCCAACAATTTTCATCCCTCATGTTACAAACACGCCCAAGAATTAATTCCGTCTTTGAGTACTGCGGTTCGTCAAACAATTCAACAACGGTTTACTAATATTCGTAATATTCATCCTGCAGTTGAATGGCGATTTTTGCAGGAAGCAGAAAGGCGTAGTTGGGGATTACCACCAGAAACTATTGTTTTTGAAGATGTTTATCCTCTGTCTGGTATTTGTGATCTTCGTGGCTCTTCTGTAGAACGTAATTGTGCAATTCAAGCTGATTTACTGAAGCAATTTCGCTTAGGGTTAACAATTGTGGAGGCTCTTGCTAAAGAGAAAAATAGTGCTTTTTGTCAGCAACTACGACAAGATTTATTGGAATATATTCAGTCTCTAGAAAAGAGAAGTGGATAGTGAAGTTATTAGAGTATCTACGTTGCCACTTATAATCCTACTTTGACTATTTTGTAGAATGTGGACAGACTGTGAAGGTGGCTGTTGAAGATTATCGTCTTGCTTGTGAGAATGAACATCATTTGGTCAGAGCGATCGCTCTGACCAGATGTTATACAAAATTAACTACCATCTCCAAAGAACTTGGGAAAAGTGGTAAACGCAGATGCAGCGAATTATTCCCCACCATTGCGATATTGAGGCTACTGATGGGATAGAACATGATATGTATGTGGGTAAATTTATTAACCCTAAATTCAATAAATTTCATCTTTGCAGTTTACGTTACGAGCAGTTGCGAGCATTGTGTGATTGTGCCAGAACTGCTTTATGTCTTCAAGCTAAGTCTCAGGAGACAATATTGGGAATTGTTCATCTGGTGTTAGTACAGAATTCTACAATTGATATTTATCACAATGAAAGTACAGAAAAATTATTTGATGTTAAGAGTAGTCTGGATATTCGTTATGAAATTGTCAAAAAGCGAATTGATAAGGGTGTGGCTCAGGAAACGAAGGAAAGAATTACTCAGCCAGGGATGTTGACAGTGGCTTATTCTACTGATGAAGAATGGCAAGAATATCAGCAGTATTTTTGTTATTTAGTTCGTGAAGGTTGGGTAGAAGATAAGTTTGAGAGTGGCTTAGTTGAGCCCCTACAGGGAGTGAGTGGTTTACGGTTTATTAGGGCCAAGGTACTTTGGCCAGTATAAAATCAGTCTACTTAATTGACAATTGACAATTGATAATTGTTGACATACTCCTGACGCTGTGCCTAAGCACAGCGTCAGGAGTATTCTTTGAGCCTGTCGGCTCCCTGTTTCGTGGCTCCCTGAACAGGGAGCCGACAGGCTCAACCGATAAATTATCGATTGCGGTTTTAACTCCTGGTGTGCCCTCCCCCTGTGTAGACAACAATCCTGTTTTCGGTAGTGCATCAGGAAAGTGTGGGAATGTTCATGAAGTCAGAAGTCAGAAGTTCTACCTCGGCTTGAAATCAGAGGATTCAACCAACGAAATTATGTTTTGATTTTTTCGGAATCAAATCAGTCGGCTTGATAGCAATTTCGGACTAATTATTCTGACTTCTGACTTCCTTTTACAACTTAGCAGAATGAATTATTGATTTTGTTTGGCTATGGTATTTCTGTAATTGTTTAGATGTTGGCAGGGGGTTTGGTTAGTGATCGCTTGCTTAGTGGGATTAACAGCATTATAGCGCTAGGCATTAAGGTTAGGACATTCCTATACATGGCTCTTGCTTCTTACCTCTTGCTTTTTCACCCATATTTTTGTCTTAACCAAAAAACGTACTGCTATAGTTTTAGTCAGTTTTCTCTATCCTCATGTCATTAAATACAATGTTTTGACTGAAATATAAAAACAAATTCTTTTTTGAGAGATTGTTTGTCAAACTCAGATTAAATTCAGGCGTAGGGTGGGCTCTTGTGGAAATATCTCCTCGTACTAACCAGAATTTTAGTTGTCCACCGTAACCCACCAGAATTAGGCACTCTAGCCATCTTAGATATTTGCTTTACAAACAGTCTCTGATGGCTTGGTGTTTTAGAGAGATTGTTTGTAGAACTCAGATTAAATATTGGTTGAGTTTGCGGATAGGCAGAAATATTTCTGTATTGCTATCTATAAAGCTTAACCAAAATAAATCACAAGAGTTCAGAATGTACTACA
>JAJEAQ010000249.1 GCA_022822685.1 Trichodesmium sp. jk18x7bins.61 | reverse complement strand
GGCCAATTTTTCATTAAATCTGGTAGTAACTCTGGCAAGATAGGAGGGAGATTATATTCAGTTAAAAAAGTATTCATCTACTACCAAGCCAGCAAATACACAATGATAAAGACTTAAAAATTTTCCCAACTCCTCAAAGTCTTTTTGATTGACAATGTAGTTCATATCTAACTCATTGATATTAATTCCAGCCTTTCTAAATTTTTGCTCTCGCTGTAATTTTTTCAGGTTAATCAAATTATTACTACCATACAGCTCATCAACTCTTTTGGCCTTTTCTCCTGTAGCAATTATAGCAGTTCTCAGCCTTGGTGAGGTACAAAGATTTCTGATTTTGGGGAATTGGGAATTGGGAGTTGGGAGTTGGGAGTTGGGAGTTGGGAGTTGGGAGTTGGAGTTACAGTACTTTTGGGGTTCCGGAGGTACAGTACAGTTGCTCAAGGGCTTCTGAGCCGAGAAAAATACAATGTACCTCACCAACATAAAAAGTGCTGCATCAATTTACCTTAGTTTTTGGGATCATTGATGCCCTGATTTTCTTGACACTGTTTGGCGCGACATCTTGATCTACTTTTTGCTGTGTGCATGACGGGAGGTCTTCTTGCAATGCTTCTTGGACTTGCTTTGTGTATTTTCTGAGTCCGTAAAGCCTAACACTGAAACAATGGACGATGGACAAAAGATCCTGAACAAGCTTTGGTTCTGGGGACAACTTCCTTTCATTGAGAACCAAGAGTTCACACTCATGTGTTTTGCATAACCACCTAACCAGTTCAAATCCAAATCTAACAAATAGGCCTAGGTGGGCAACGATAAGCTTGTCTATATCGCCTCCGAGAACTCTGTCCAAAATGGATCAGAGTTTTCTCCGTTTAAAATTGAGTCCAAAGCAAATTTCTGCGATACATTCTCCTTTTGGGAAGTCTTTGGAATAGCACTTGCATGTATTTATTGTGACTCGTGCTTGAATGTCAGTTCTCACCAAGCCCTCTCCCAATTTCATCTATAGTCTTTGATGCGCGATTAGTGCGTTCAAAATCAAAAATCTTCTTGACGACCCTTGATCTGTCCCATAGGCAAAAGGGATGGCACGATAATAGCAGTAATTATAATTCCTGCACTGATACTCAAGGACAAAATTACTCCTAAAGGTATCTGAATAGACTGAAAGCCAATAAATTTTAAAGATATTGGGGTGGCATTCTGAACAGATAGGATAGCAATCCCACTCAGCCATAAGGCCATAATTATACTGTTGAAAATTGGTGAGATGAATTTTTGCATCAGATTTAGAGTGGCTATGTGTTTGGTTCTAGTATTTATGCTCTCCATGTTATTTCGGCTGTTGCCAACATAAAAGGTTTAGCCTGCTGTCAGGGATAGCTAGTAGGATTCTTGGCTCAGGGACTGCGCTTAAAATCTCAATGGGGAATTCACAATTCCTGATCTTCTTTATTATATAGAGCATTGAAACCTCAGAGGTATAATCTCACAGTCAATATCACTATCTATCAAACTAGCAACAGACTTATAAGACTCTTCCTGCTATAAGTAAGTCAAACCATATCTTTCACACATAGCTTTTAGTTGTCACCTCAAACTATGGTAAGGCATTTGTACAAACTTTTGGTTAGTTTTCTTGCTTAATTAGTTTTCTTACCTAAATTGATATCTTTTTTCATTCCTTGGTTAACTCCAACAATCATAGTAGATATTTTGTTTTAAGTACACCAGGTTATTAGATATTTCACTGCTTTATTCAGATAATCCCTCACCTGATTATTTCGATTAACTGTAATGCTGACCTGTTTTTTAGTCAAACCTTTAATACCTTGTTAAAAGCTGTCGAATCGTTTCCATCCAGCCATTGAAACAGGCTGGTTATCCACTTACCAATTTTTTTCGATGAAAACTGCTATAAATAAATAAAAGTTCAATCAACTAATCTCAACTTTGAAATTCATAAATGCTAGTTCCTTTAACTCGTAAGACATTTGAACAATTAGTTCCACTCATAGCTACCAGCGATCAATATTTATATTGCTGGGGCAAATTCCCTGATGTATTAAAACGAGCTTTAATTTCTGCTGTTTCAGTTTTGACTATTGTTTTAATTAATGTGTTTGCTTCTGATGATGCTGACCCTTTGTTTTTATTGATTGGTATTACGGCAGGTCTCTATTGGCTTTGGGGGCCGATTTTATTAGCGAGTCTGCGCAATACAGAATTCAGACGATTCCCTTATAGTGGACTATGGCAGGGACGAGTTTTAGATGTATATATTACAGAAGAGGTAGTTGGCGAAGAAGAAAATGTTAATCAAAAAGGGGAACTAATAATAGTAGAAAATTTAGAGCAACGAATAAATTTAGAAATTGGTGATCAAACAGGGTTTAGAGCTGAAATTAAAGCTCCCTTACGTCGTCATCACCAAGGTATTTCTAGAGGTCAGGTAGCTGTAATATTAGTTATGTCTTATCAACAAGATTTAGGAAGAATTGCTAAGTGTTCAGATGTCTATCTCCCTACGGTAAATTTATGGGTTAGTGATTATCCATATCTGAGAAAAGATGTGTTTGTTGATGTCATTAATCAGGTGCGTTCATCTCATAGGAAAAATAAACAAAGGCCACTTAATAACATGGAGTCTAGGTCAATTTAAAATGAGATTTTCACACCAAAAAACACATGGCTTTGTGTAAATTTGGAATAGCTGTTAATGACTTAAACTAAATATCTACTGAAATAAGTAGTTAAGGAAAATTAATTGTAAATTTATCCCTTGTTAAACAAACTTATTGAGGTGTACTCTATATGCCATTAATTTGGCACGACTACTTAACAGGCTTCAGTTACCTAAAGTATTTCAGGACGAGACTTGAATTGCTTAGTTCCTCTACAGGAGGCAAGGGTAAGCAATAGGGTTTCTCAAATTCATGAGATACATTTTGATTTGACTCTGACGACCGACTTCCAATTCCTAATTCCCAATTCCCAACTCCCCAAAATCAAAAATAGGCGTTGCTGAATTAAGGTATGATTAGGCCAAAAGGCGATCGCGCTCCGAAGAAAATAATTTCTGTGATTGGGAGCAGGAATTGGAACATCTCCAAATTTTAGATAGTGAATTAGTAATCGAATTGAATGTCTTAGCATTT
>JAJEAQ010000418.1 GCA_022822685.1 Trichodesmium sp. jk18x7bins.61 | reverse complement strand
AACGGCAGTGATTTATTCCCCAGGCTCGCGCGGTGTTGATTCAGGCTGGGGCGTAACTTTCCCAGCACGCCACCAGTAGTGAGCGTTAAACTCAAGTTCATCAGACCTCGCCCGCCCCGGCGGGGTTTATATCACCACTTATATTAAAAAGCAATATCCCTGGGCCGACAATTCACCTAAGGAGCCAAATCTTACGGTTATAATTGCAGTTCTCTTGGAGGTTCTTGATAGAAATTTGATGTTTTAGTGGTTTGTCTACTCCATGGGTGAAGTGCTGATTCTGTCAATGTCTCGCTCACCCACGAGAGTAATATCATGTCTCATTAAAGGTATGCTGGCAAAAGAGCATGCTGGCAAGAGGGACGGCCTATGGTGGGGGATTTAACCCAGCACCTTTCATGTTGGCGAAGCGCAAAAGGGCACACCACTAATTTAAAAAATATAGTGGGGGACTCAAACCCTCTTCTAACAGTACTTTTACCTCTTGCTTGTTCCCTGTTGCCTATCCCAAAGGGAGTTGAACAACCATAATCAATCTGGCCTCTGAGAACCCGCAGGGACGTTGCATGCAACGTCCCTACATGATGGTTAATTAATGCGACTTGAAATAAGGTACTCCTAATACCGAACAATTGAATTTTGATAGGCCAGTAGCCTAATTACTCAGGAAATTTGGCCTAAAATCCTAAAATTAAGGAGCTTTTTCATGAATATACATAGTCGCCCAAAACCGAATATCAGTGAAAATTATGGCGTAAATATACTGCAATTTAAGTCAATCAGCGGGTTTTAACCAACTATTTCTTTGAATTAATCTGATTTTATATATTTTTATACGTTTTTTTTACTGTATTTAATTATCTAAAACAATCTAGCATGCAACAGCAATATTGCTGAATGAGCATATATTAATTGATGAATATACTTAGAAGTAAATAGTCTATAAATATTCGATAAAGATATCTAAAAGCACTTGTAATTTAATAAAACAGTAAGCCATACTGTTAATAGTTAAGCAAAAAGCAAGTCAAGGATAGAGAAATGAAAAAATTATCTACTATAGCAATTACTACAGCAGCAGCTTTAGGATTAGGAGTAGCAGGTGTAGCTCCCGCAAACACAATTAGATTAGATTTTGACTGTAAAGCTCTTTCAGGAAGTTGTGAGGAACCTATCGAAAAATATGATTAAGGTTAGATCCTTCAAGGTGATGAGTGGGAAGAATGGGGTATAAGCATTAGTGCTGAAAATATTATTAATAGTAGCAACAGAGATATCTACAACGAGGAAAGTCCAACTAAAGACCGTTTAACTCTCTACGATACAGATCCAAATAAAGCAAAAGGTAATCTAGACACAGATTTGCGGACAGGTTCTACATGGGGTACTGCTCCTCAAGATCACGTTTTGACTATTCAAGCAACTAACAAAACAAATAACGGTATAAATAGAAACGAAATAATCGGGTCAGGTGGCCGACAAGAGTCGGAGCTTTCATGTCGGCCTGTCGCCGACATGAATGAGGATTACTCCTCTCCCCTCCCCTTTGAACCGTGGGTGACAGTTTCCCATCACAGGGATCAAGCCTTACAAACAGCTAAACAATCCTTGGTTTTTGAATGTACCTGTAGGCTCCAAGAGTCGGAGCTTTCTGATGTAGCTTTAGCTAAAGCTACATGAATGTGTTGACGTTTTAGCCAGTATTCATGGAGTAAAGGGTCGTCTGGACTTGATTTGGCTCTGACTTTTCGGCCATGTCGTCTTTCATGTCGGCGACAATGTTTTAGCTAAAGCTACATGTTCATGTGGCGAGGTGGCTCAACATGTGGCGAGGTGGCTCAACACATGTCTGATCATGGGTGTACTACTGATGTCATAAAGTATGAAAGATTTCTCTTTTCCTTTTCTACCAGTCCCTTGACACATGTTCAGGGAGCCGACTAGCCGACATGTCCAATCTTTCCCTTTGTATCTTTTGAAGTATTTATTTTTCACCCATTTTTTTCCTTGATTGCCTCCAAGAGTCGGAGCTTTCTTATGTAGCTTTAGCTAAAACGCTTTTAGCTAAAGCTACATGAAAGGGATGCCGTCAAGTTGCCCAATTCTAGAGGTATTGCCATATCCTCTGACTGATATAGTTGAAGGTTTCTTTACTAATTACTCCTCTGTAGTAATTAGCAAAACCTCTGAGACGGGGGTTGAATTTTATGATCAATTGCTCTTGGGTACAGGTTTTCATTTCTTTGATTACCTGTCCAATCTGTAGACAGAATGTTAGTATTTTTTCTTTTTGAGGTTTAATTAATAATTTACCGTTGTAATGTCGAAGATTAAACCCTAAAAAGTTGAATCCGTCATTGATATGAACAATTCTTGTCTTCTCAGTACTGATTGAGAGTCCTCTTTTTGATAACCATTGCTTGATCTGGATAAATACTTCCTCTAAAGATTCCTTGTCTTTAGCTGTGATTAAAAAATCATCCCCATACCTGATGATGCCTGGCTTTGGGTTTATTTCTTTTATATGTTTTTCCAACCCGTGCCGCCCTATATTTGCTAATAATGGACTTATTACACCACCCTGTGGAGCACCTGTCTCGGTAAGGAATTTAATTCCCTTATCGTTAGCGAAGCGACTCTGAAAGAGGCTAAATCCGGCTTTTAACCATCCTTTGATGGATTCTCTGTATGGTACAGTTCCTGTCTTGTCAAGGATGGATTCATGAGCAATATTATCGAAGAAACCTTTGATATCTGCATCTAAAACCCATGTGTCACGTCCATTTTGTAATCTTAAGAAACTTTGTTCAACGGCATCGTGGCAGTTTCTGACTGGATGGAATCCATAGGAGTATGGTTCCGAAACGGCTTCCCATTCTGGTTAAGCGTATGTTTTTGACTATTGCTTGTCCGACTCTATCCTTTATGGTGGGAATTCCTAGGGGGCGTTTCTTACCATTGGTTTTAGGTATATAAACTCTCTTTGTTGGTTTTGCTTTTGGCATCTCCCATTCATTGGTAAGTTTCACTCGCTGTGTAGGTGTGTTTATTACCTCCTCATCAATTCCTGCTGATTGCTTGACTGTATTTATCTGAGTGATTTGTCTGATCTGAGAGGTTTGAACGGCTTTTTGCTAACAGTTTTTCCAGTCTACGTAGCTGCTTAAACTGACCAAGTTGTTTGGCACGAAAAATCCTTGGCCTTAGATTCTTAACAATTTCCCTTGCCTGTTCCCAATTGACTTGAGACCAGTCGGTTAATTGTCCGGTGAACGACCTTTGTCGTATATGACATCTAACTTATGTCCTCGTTTAGTTTCCTCGTCAAGTTCTTTTTCGTATAACTTCCAAGAGAAGTCTGCTATGACTTTTCGCCTGTCGCCGACAGGCTCTACATGCGGGGGCCTATTTAGAACCCTTATCCATCTCATTACAAGATGGTTTTTGCTTTTTCTCTCGTCTTTTATCCTCCAGAGGATTCTGCTTTGATTACTCTTGGCTTACTGATAGATTTCGACCTCTCTATCAGACTCTTTCGGACTTACCCTGTTGTATCAATTGAAGTTTTTGAAATATTTGAGCCTCCCCC
>JAJEAQ010000627.1 GCA_022822685.1 Trichodesmium sp. jk18x7bins.61 | reverse complement strand
TTATGCTGTTAAGTGGGTGAGTTTAGCTTCCCTACATGAATGTAGAAGTGCCCAGAATCCCGCGTTGTCGCGTAAGCGCCACGGAGTGAGTATGTCAATTTTGTAGAGTTTGGTTCTAGTTTTGATATCTTTACAATTATTCATGCTTATACTCCATAATATTTTTTCAGAAAACTATTATAAAACAAAACTGTGAGGGGGTTAACCACAGGATCAAAATTTCAACCACCCCCTCTTGCTCCCTTCTGCCTTCTTCAAATAGCCCAACGATTTTGACTTTCTTCCAAATGTGTCAATAATTCCTCTGGAGTCAAAGAGGGTTTTTTGCAAATCAAACCTTGACAAACTAATCCCACAGCATTCTCAGGTAAATCAGTTTCCACCTTCAAAATAGCAGTCGGAAAATACTGCTTCATCAAACAAGAAATTTCTGAGGCAGAAATTCTCACTAAAGTTTGATTTCGATACCAGTCTAGGGCAACAAATAAACTTGGGCAAGCTTGGGGAGACTTCTTCATTACGCTACTAAAAGCTTGTAAAGCCGACTCAGCGCGATCGAGATAATCTAATTCTTCACTCAACAAAGACAGACGCACTAAATTAGTAACTGCTACCCCATTAGCTGCCGGAGTTGCATTATCAATATAACTCCGCTCTCGCAATATTAACTCCCCATTCACATCTGTAGGTGCATTGTAATAACCTGCTGCTTCCCAACTCCACAAAAATTCATCAAATTCCTTTTGTAATTTGACTGCTGTTTCTAACCAAAAATTGGCATTTGATGAACTAATTTCAGCCTGCTGTAAATCCAACAAAGTCTTAATAAATAAAGCATAGTCTTCTGACTGTGCCATTATTCTTGGTTGACCATCATAATTTAGTCGCTGAAAACGTCCGTCTACCCACTGATTTTCGATGATGAAATTAGCAGCATTCACCGCCAACTCTAGACATTCTGAATTATCAAATACTGTCGCTGCTCGTGCCAACCCAGAAATCATTAAACTATTCCACGCCACAATCATTTTAGTATCCGTGACTGCCGGAATTCTACCAGGCCAGTTGTTATTCTTTGCCTCTTGATTATTAGTTGCTGGTGAAAAAGTTTCAACAGCGAAAAGTTTAGCTCCATAACGCACTTCAAATAATTTAGATAAGGAATTTTCTAAAGTTTCACTTAACTCTCCTGTCTGCTTTCTTTGCAAAACAATTTTGCCTTCAAAATTGCCACTAGATGTAATAGAAAATTGTTCTGATAGTTCTGATAGTTCTTCTGCAGTTAACAACTTTTCTAATTCTTTATAACTCCAAACATAGAAAGCACCCTCTTCGGGCTCTGCTTCATCGGCAGTAGTAAAACTATCAGCATCTTGGGCAGCATAGAAAAAGCCCGCTGGTGCAGTCATTTCTCGTTTCAACCAATTAACTGTACCCATAATCCCGCGTTTAAAAGCAGGCTCTTGATATCCTGCACTCCATAAATTAGCTAAATATTCAACAATTTGACCGTTATCATAGAGCATTTTCTCAAAGTGGGGAACTGTCCAACTGGCATCTACAGTGTAACGATGAAAACCTCCGGCAACATGGTCATAAATTCCTCCTAAAGCCAGATGTAAACCACGTTGTAAACAAACTTGACCACCTTCATATTTGGATTCAAAATTAAATCTGGTTCCATGTAATGCTGAAGTAGCATAAGGAATCATCGGGAAACTTTGTTGAGAGTAGCGATCGCTAATAACTCCCATACTAACTTCTAAACCTTTTTGCAGTACCTCTTCACTTAAATCCTCTGCTTCTGGTAATAAAACTGACCTCCTTAAACCCTGCAACATTTCCGATCTTAAATTGTTAAGTTTAGTTTTTTCAACATCATAAAAACTACGAATTTTTTGCAAAACCTCTAAAAAACCAGGTCGTCCATAACGAGGTTCAACGGGGAAATAAGTACCACCAACAAAAGGAGTTAAATCATCAGGAGTTAAGAATATATTTAACGGCCAACCACCTTGTCCAGTCAACATTTGTAAAGCCTGCATATAGATACTATCGATGTCTGGACGTTCTTCTCGATCTACTTTAATTGGTAAAAACTTTTCATTCAAATATTGGGCAATTTTCTGATCAGAAAATGCCTCTCCTTCCATAACAGTACACCAGTGACAACTTGAATAACCAATTGATAGAAAAATCGGCTTATCTTCCTGCCGTGCAGTTTCTAAAGCTTCTTCACACCACGGCCACCAATCTACAGGATTTTCTGCGTGCTTGCGGAGATAAAGACTTTGGGATTGAGCGAGACGATTTGCCATGTTTGTTTTTCCCTTCATTAATGATAACGTTGTCAATTTAGGACTTACACAACAGAACCTCTTTCTGCTCATAAGAGGGACAGGGTTAGGGCTAGCTTTGCTGAGGCAAAGTCATCTCAAGCATAATTTTTTCGTTGATTGTTGCGTAAGTCCTGTAATATAATTATCCTAGTTTTTTGGAAACATAGATAATTCAAGATTGGTCAAGATTATAACGTATTTACAAATTATCGGACTTGATTCAGATTGCCTACTATGATTGAATTTTTATATTCACTCTTTCTTGACTGAGAAAAATTATTAATATCATTTCCGTGTGATTAGTGATGATTAAGCATTCTTAAATACTAAATTAAATAACCACGCCTTAAAGCAAAATTAATACTCCCCTCCCAATCAGACGTTAAATAATCTCGAACCTGAACAAATAAATGCTCAACCACATCTAAATATATAGGATTTTTAATATACCCTTCCTGAAATCGAAACTCTCTATCTGTATTCTTCTGTTTCCTTAATACATATATTTGGTCAATTTTGAATTTTCGGAAATTGACAGCATCTGTTAACTTCAGCCATTCTGCCACTACAATATAAATAGCACTAGGATTTCTATACTTAAACTCTTCTGCCGCTGTTGCTGCATCTTGAAGCATGGTTTTATCCAAATAAGTTTTGCACTCTATAGCTACCGCAGGCACATCCCAAACATGACTTTCTAACTCTTGGGAACCATCACAATTCATTTTCGTATTAATCCTAACTCCAATAGCAAAATCATTATCCTTGATCTCAATTAATGCACGAGGATGATTCAGCATATCCTGGTAATTTTCAGACCTAAAAAAAATATATCTTTGAAAGTACGAGACTTACCAATCAAAGCTTTTTATGAAAACTCACTCACTAAATCTTTAAAAAGGTAGTACATAAATTCTGCCAACACAGATGAGTGTAGATTTGACCGAGAATCAAATTTTTCAGCATAGTGTTGTTGTTCCAAAAAAAATCTTTATATTCATTCAAAAAATTAACTCGCTTTTTCAGTAATCCACTATCTTGGTTTGTTTTTTCAATCAATGGACCAACTAACTCTTGATTAGCCAACTTCCACTCATTATATTTTGCCCTTATTTCTCTCAAATATCTCCGAGATTCCGGATCTCTATATTTCGTTTTATGATTTTCCTTTAGCTCTAAATTATCACCATGAACATACATATTTTTGGATCAATTTTGTAACTGTTTTAATATATTATCAGCAATAGCTTTAGCCAACAAAGGAGGAACAGCATTTCCAATTTGATTGTATTGACATAAATGTTTTTCTGCTAAACGACCTTCTCTAGATAATAGCTTATGACTAACTACTGTTGGTTTACCCATACATAAATTTAAAGCTATCTGGAAATGACTGTATTCTTGCACCCTCTCTAGCCGTGAAATTTCTATGTTGATAAGGGTGAACAAAATTAGCATAAATGAAGCTGGAATTGTATGGCATGGTCGCTCTGGATGCAATCTTCTATTATTTTGGTCATAGATTTTTTTAGCTATTTCTGTAGAGTTTCTTTGGCGTGGCTGTAAATGTTGTGGTACATCTTTACCAGTATTTCCCCTAGTCATTGTCGCAAATCTTTCTACCATTCTGGGAGTGTGATTCATCGCTTTGTGATTAAACAGGATTTGATTACCATTTCTCAACTGCTTTTGATATTCATTTAAAGGCTGTTGGAGATAACTTGACTCTTCTTTTCCTTCACCTGCTTCTAATGGAGGTAGATCAGAGATAGCATCCCACAATGTGGGGCAAAATTTTAAATTTTCTGCAAAGAAAGACAGTTGCTGATTAGTTAATACTGCATGAGTTGGAAAAGGAAAAGGATTTTCTAATTCCCGTTTTGAGGCAACAATAAATAAACGTTTTCTGATTTGAGGAATGCCGTATGCTGTAGCTTATAATATATTTATGTATACTTTATATCCAATCCTTTTCAACTCCTCTTCAATAATATCAATAACTTTAGCTTGAGTCTGAGTCCGAAATTTAATCAGGTTAGGCACATTTTCCATAATTAATATTTCAGGCTCAAACACTAAACCGACTCTGATTAATTCTCTAAAAAGACTATTTCTGGGGTCTTGAGGGTCTCCAGCATTTTTATTACAAATAGAAGCTCCTTGACATGGCGGACTACCAATGATAATTTGTGGTTTATTATTCCTCCAAAAAGTAGCTAAACCACTGTTAGTAACAGTAGTAATATCTTGATTAATGACAACTGCATCTGGATGATTATAAGCAAAAGTTTCTGAAGCCCATTTATCTATTTCTATGGCACCAATAATTTGACAACCAGCCCACTTAAAACCAAGGCTGAATCCACCTGCACCAGAGAAAATATCTAATATTAATGGTTTCATAACTTCAATTTAGTAGTTAGTAGTCATTAGTGAGTCAGATTTTTGTCCCCTTCTGTTGTCAATTTAGGACTTACACAACAGAACCTCTTTCTGCTCATAAGAGCGCTAGCTTGACCTCAGCAAAGTAATCTCAAGTATAATTTTGGCGTTCATTGTTGCGCAAGTCCTACAATATAATTATCCTAATTTTCTGGAAACATAGATAATTCAAGGTTGATGAAAATTATAACATATTTATAAATTATCGGACTTGATTTAGAGCCACTACTATGATTAAATTCTTAGGACTTATATCATGTTCGGTTGAATACTTATAAATAAATTTATGAATTACTCAAGAAGAGACTTCCATAAACTGGCGACCCAGTTTTCCCTAGGGTTAGGAATAGCGCCAATCTTGTCAAAATATCTTAACCTCAACTTATCGGAAAATTTTCTAGAAAATAAAATCAAAGAATTCTTTGCTTATTTAGATCCAGAAATTGAGTTATTAATTCAGACATACTTGGGAAATGATCAAAGAAGATTTTATGGTCGTGGCACACCAGAAAATTTTCAAGTTGTAGATAAGTTTAAATTAGGAACAGGCGTAACTTATGTCGGTAAAACTAGAAAAGTTTGGAGCGGAGCCGGATGGACTGGACAACCTACTTTTACTAAAGACCGTGGCAAAACTTATTTGGTTATTGGTGGTTACGACTATGTTTTGCGGAAAATAGATGCTAGTAATAATCAGGAAGTTTGGCGATATAAATTTGATGATGTGATTAAAGGCTCCGGCACAGTTTATATTGATGAAACTGCTAATGAAGAGAACAAAATTGTAATTTTACAAGGCAGCAGAACGGGTAGACCCAAAAAAGGAATTGCTCCTAGTTTTCGCGCTATTTCTTTTAGAACAGGTCAGGAACTCTGGCGACTTAATATTAAGAAAACCCGTAGTTATAGTCGAGACAATGATAGTTCGGCTTTGCCTCTAGGCAATGGTTTGATTTTTAATGCCGGGGAAAATGCCATTGGTTACTTTATCAATAGTTCTATTAGTAAAGCTCAAAAAAAATCTGGAATGATGCAGCCAGAAATATTATCTGAATTGAAACTTTATGTAGATAGTGATGCGAAAAGACAAGGGGGAAATATTGTTTCTGAATCGTCTCCAGCTAGACTGGATAATCGCATTTTTATGGCGGCAGGTTCTGGACATATTTATGGTATTGATATTGAGAGTAAAAAGATAGTTTGGGATTTTTACACAGGTTCAGATTTAGATGGTACGATCGCTATTTCTCAAGCAGGTAAATTATTTTGTGCGATCGAGAAACAATTTATTCCTGGAAATGGTGGAGTAGTGAAATTAAATCCTAATAAAAAAAGCCAGGAAAGTGTAGAATGGTTTTTGCCTACAGGTAATGTTAAATTTAATAGTTGGTTGGGAGGTATTATTGGATCGGTAGCATTGAATGATGAATATAATAATTATGGAGAATTGCCCGCCTTATTCGCTACTAATGCTATTGATGGATATCTATATATTGGTTCCCAAGATTTAACTACAGGAAATCAGGTGAAAGGACCATTGAAAAAGTTTAACTATGATACTCCTTTAATTGTGTTTAAGCAGAAAATCGGCCCGTCAATTTCAACGCCGATTTTTACGGATGGAAATAAACTGGTGACTGCTGGGTACAATGGGGTGTATATGTTTAATCTAAATTGGGAATCTGCTAAACCTGATGCTGAAAATGCTTTACCTAATTCTCAGGGAGAATTTTACCGTTTAAAAGTGGAAGCAGCTGGTAAGTTTAGGGCGAAAGTTTCTTTTGAATCCACTCCTATTGTTTGGGATGGAATTATCAGAATTTGTGGTCGAGATGGTTGGTTATATAGTTTGGGTTGAAATTAAAAGAAGAGAGATTTAGGAGTGATAAATAAGGCTTCGCAGTTTTCATAACCACGCTATATTTATAGTTGCGCTTGCATCGCAACTACAAACAAAATTTTGTTTATATGCAATGAGATTGCTTCGTTTGTAGATCAGTATCGCTCATTTTTCCCAAAAAAAATCCCTGCCTCAACAGCAGGGAATCTTAACTATGTGATTGTATAGGGCAAGTTAGTGGGATTAAGAATGAGCTGTATAGCGGATAGTCATCTCGATGTCTTCGAGCTTATTGAGTATAGATTTATGCATAAACTTGACTTTTTTCTTCTGAATCGCTTCGGCAGCGGCGGGGAAAGATAACAACCAAGTAGATTCAACACCAGAACCTTCAAAAGGCAATAACCTTCCTTTCTTGGGCTTAATTTTAGCTGTATCTGTCTCCACACTTAATATCTTGATTTTGCCATAAGCACAAATCCTTTCAAAGCTTCGTTTCTTAGAAGAATATCGGTGGGAAATTTGAGTCAGCTCTGCGGCAATGGGGTCAGTTTCTTCTAATCCATGGAATTTCACCTTGATACTCTGAACACGTCGTCCAGATTCTCCAGGAAAATATTCTTCAAACCATGATTCCTCAATATTAATCAAAGCCTTGCCATGATTCTTGAGGCTGGCGAGTACATCTTCATCTTTTTCTGCCATCGAGAAAGTGCGTATTACAGGCTCGCTGACTAAAGTCTTTTGCAAATAACTGTACTCCATCTGCTGGAGATTGAGGAATAGCTGCTGACCAGATAATAATCCATGATAAGTACTATCCCATTGAGGTTTAATAAATTGAGTGTAATCTTCTGTTTCTTGTTGATAAGCTCTCTCTGCTAATAAACAGAAACTTACTGTCTGATCAAACAGAGTTTTATAGAGTTCCTTCAGATTATCAATGTACCATTTGTAGAATGTTGCATTGGTGAAGCGTTTTTGATAAAATTGCACCAAGGCGTAATGATGTTCTTTTCGATATTGAATATTTTGAACAACCATTTTTTCTTGCTGTAATTGTATATTAGCAGTTTCTATTTCCTTGTCAATTTTCTGTCAAGTGCTCTCAGCTAGAGCAACTTTAAATTGATATTCTGTTATGTCTTTAGATATTGCTATTATATCTTTGAGGCGATCAGATACATCTTTATTGTAGTCAATCAAATCTTTGTAGACATCGATAGCTGCTTCTCTTAACCCTTCAGGTCTAGCCGCACCCGATGCTAGTCCCAAAATGGTAGGAAGCATCTTTATAGCACCAGGATCTGTAATCATCGACATTTTATAGAGTCTTTGTGACCTAAGCGAACCACATGATATACTTGAAGCAAAGAATTAGCACTATTGAGCCATATTTGTTGTGTTTTATTAAAATCCTTTTCAAACTCTATTTCTTGTCTTGTCTTTTCTTTAATCTCTATGTTTTTTTCAGCCAAAGCAATTGCTTCCTGATGAAGTGCTATAATCAAGTCATACATTTCTAGTTCATGACTTAATTCTAATTCTATGTACTGTAAATTTTCATAAACTCCCCAGTATCGGAGTAAGTTGGTTGACCAACTAATTATATTTTCAACATAATTCCTAGCCAGCCTCAACAAATATTCAAAACTATAGCTAATACTTACTGCTGTCATTTGTGCAAATTCAGCTGGTGAAACTCCTGCCAAAGCCGCTTTTTGTAACTGCCTGGGGTCAATAGGAGGTGCAATGAGAGGAATATTCAACGGTGTTCCATCTATTGATAACCAATGGCGCAAATTATACAATCTCTCCTCTATCGTCTGATAGATTTGCGCTACCTCTTCATTGTAAGGAGGCGCAAAATCTTCTACTTGCACTGCTCCTAATTGAGGGTCGTTCCAGTCTTCTACTTCTGTTAAATCTTGAATATTCGGTGCCGACTGTCCGTGCCATAAATTCTTCACCTCCACATAGCACATCTTAGCCTGACGCAAAGTTTCTGTAGTCACCAGGCGATAGTAGTAGTCTCCTTGCTCAATCAGATTTTGTGCCCATTGACGAACTGTGGCGAGGCGATAATATTGTGGCATTTCCCGAGGGATATTGTCTACGTCATTAATGCTCATCAAGGCACTAGCTTCATCTGGCAGGTATGCTAAAGGGTAGCATCCCCAAACATTATTTGTCTTGGTGGGGTCGTAAATGTGTTGCAACCAAATCTTAGCCAAATCAAATTCCTGAGATTGAGTGTACTTGTAAGCCACCATAGCTGGAATGTAGTAGAAGAGTTCCCAAGCGTAGATACCATAAGGACCCCAGAAGTCCATATTTGGCTGGGGCAAAGGCTCAGATCAGGTGTATCCTTGTGCTGTTACAGCGTCTATAAAATATTGAATTCCCTCTTCTTCGTATCGTTGATGAGTTATATCAAATAGTTCGTGAATGTCATAATCTGGATGAACCAGCTCAACTATTTTTTGAATGGCGGTGGAGTAAAGATTTGTCGAGAAGTAGGTTTGTGTTTCAGGCAGAGGAAATAGTAAGAAACGTTGGTCAGCCAAAGTAGGATCATCTTCTTGAGGGTTTCTCACCGCAATTAATGAACCAATCTGTCCTTGGCTTAGAGCTATCCTTGTCACTGTAATAGTAAACAGAAATTGCATACCATCGTCGTCCAAGACGTAATGGCCGTTTTTATATTCAAAATATGAAGCAACCCAAAATTCAATTACAAAATTTTGTTCACTGCTCTCTGTATCTAATGGTATCTTGAGTGCGACCCGTTTCTAGCAGGAACCCCTAGCAACTAGGGATGTATGGCTAGAGTCCAGCCCCTGTAACCCATACAGGGCGGATAACTGAGCTCAGAATGTGGGTGAAGCCAA
>JAJEAQ010000209.1 GCA_022822685.1 Trichodesmium sp. jk18x7bins.61 | reverse complement strand
ATTTTATGTATTACATTATACCATTATTTACGCATTTTTTGGGAGTCAACACTATATATAGTGTTACGCTCTAGTTTTAATTTAGTATATATAGTGCTTTTGCGTAAGCCTTGATACTATATTTATGTGCAAATTTATAGTATAGCATAATACACTCTACTTGTGTTGTCACCAGGAGCGTTAGTTTTATTTATGGATATGTCTAAAGGCTAACGATGGCTATATAAAATATTATTAATGAGACTTACACAAAAGGCGATAAAATAGCCTCAAATTTAGATGGGGAGCAAGCTAGCCTTTTGAGCAAATCTTTTGACTCTGATGCTCAAAATTTGCTCAGAGCATCTAAAATGCTACAAAAATCATGTCGTAATTATTCCCCTGTAGCAAAACAAATTAAATGGCAAAATATTTAACCATAGTAGATATCCTACACGATCGCTCACAAAATTTACCCCATCAAACTGCTTATACATTTTGGCCAGATGGAGAAAAATCCTCTGGTAGTCTGACTTATCGAGAATTAGAAACACAAGTACAAGCGATCGCTGCTCACCTGCAATCAATTGTGATTCCAGGAGACCGAGTATTAGTAGTTTATCCCTACACCGCAGGGCTAGAATTTATCACTAGCTTTTTTGGCTGTATCTATGCAGGGGTGATCGCTGTCACAACTAACCCTCCCCTAAACAACGATGCTATTGCCAAACTCCAAGAAAGAGTCGAATCTTCCCAACCAAAAGCCATCCTCAGCACAGAATCTTTTTTACAAGAGGTTCAAGAAAAATTAGCGAAAAATCCAGACTTAGCCCCTAACCTCAAGCACTTACCTTGGATAGCCACAGATAAAATTCCTCTATCTCAAGCATTCCAGTGGCTGAAACCCAAAATAGACACAGACACCCTCGCGTTTTTCCAATATACATCCGGTTCCACTGGTAAACCAAAAGGAGTCATGGTGACTCATAGCAATGTTTTGCATAACTCAGAAATTATTTATCAGTCCTTTGAGCATACCGCAGACAGTCGGGGAGTAATATGGCTGCCCATGTTTCATGATATGGGATTAATTGGTGGAGTTGTACAACCTCTATATGGTGGGTTTCCTGTCACCTTAATGTCTCCTGTGGCTTTAATTCAAAAACCTATCCGTTGGTTAAAGGCTATTTCTCAGTACAAAGCAACTACAAGTGGAGGGCCAAATTTTGCTTATGATTTGGTTTCTCGTCAAGTCAGGCCAGAACAACTGGAAAGTTTAGATTTGAGTAGCTGGAGTGTAGCATTTTCTGGAGCTGAATCTGTGCGAGCTGAAACTTTAGACAGATTTGCTGAAACTTTTGCGCCTTGTGGGTTTCGGCGAGAGGCTTTTTATCCTTGTTATGGGATGGCGGAAACAACTCTATTCATTAGTGGGGGAGCAAAAACAAAACCTCCAGTTGTTAAGTATGTGAATGCAGAGGCTTTGGCAGAAAAACGAGTTGTGGTTGCTCCTGGAAAAAGTAAGGCTGTGGTGAGTTGTGGTTGGAGTTGGTTAGGTGATGAAATTGTGATTGTTGACTCAGAATCTAATGCTCCATCTCCAGAGGGTAGAGTGGGAGAGATTTGGGTATCGAGTGCTGGTATAGGTAGGGGTTATTGGAATCAACCAAAGGAAACGGAATCGACTTTTAATGCTTATTTGGGAGTTCAAGGGCCGTTTTTACGAACAGGAGATTTAGGATTTTTGCAGGATGGGGAACTATTTATTACTGGTCGTATCAAGGATGTAATGATTTTGTGGGGTAGGTATCGTTATCCTCAAGACATTGAGTTGACTGTGGAAAGATGTCATCCAGCTTTGAGGGCTGGTTGTGGAGCAGCTTTTTCCATAGAAACTGAAGATGATGAGCGGTTAGTAATTGTTCAAGAAGTCGAGCGTAACTATTTGCGGAAGTTGAATATTGAGGAGGTAGTTGGAGGGATTCGGCAGGCTGTGGCTCAAGAGCATACAGTGGAGGTTTATGCGATCGCTCTGTTGAAGACTGGCAGTATTCCTAAGACTACAAGTGGTAAGATTCAGCGTGGGGCTTGCCGTAGTCAATTTTTGGAGGATACTCTAAATATTGTTGGTAAATGGAAACTTCAGACAGAGAAGGGTAGTGTATCTGAGTTAGCAGATAGCTACATAAAGAGCAGGGATTGAGCTATAGTGAAAAATGCTACCATATCAAACCCGCTAGCATCGGTATAGTTAGTTAGGAGTCAGTAGTCATATCATGTCCGGCAAAGTTAGAGTCGACGCCCGATATTATTCGGGGCGCCTCGACTTCAGAACCCCCTGTGAGACTTTCACCTCATCCGGCTCCTAGTTAAACTAGGATTTCTCCCGGATCATGTGTTCATAGTGATGACAATGGTTGTGGAGTGCCACAAGGTTCCCCGGCTTCCAATTGTTATGGGAGCCATCCTTGTGATGTAGTTCTACCTTATCTCTAGGCATGAACCGTAGTCCACAAGCCTCACATGTATAGTCTTGTTTCTTCAAGACTTTTGCGGTTTCTCCGTCGTAGAATTTCGATTCCCGTTTCGCCCAATATATAAAGTCTCCATTAAACGGGGTGTTTTCCTTAGTTACCATGACATGTTTGTTGGCTTGCCATTTTACTGTTGGGAATGCTTGTTTAACGAGTGCTTCTGAACTGTAGCGGTCATTTTTCTTCTCTTTGTTAAAAACCACAAAGGTTCGATGATTCATTTCCCATAGGTTGTATTTACTCATGTCACAGTACTGGTGGTACTTATGCCAACCTCTTACTACTGGGGCTAACTTTTGTGCTTTAACTTCTGAACCATAATTAGAGCTATTGACGATGGATTTAACTTTACTTCGAAAAGCTTGGTAATTATCTCTTGATGGAACACAAATGAATTTCCCATT
>JAJEAQ010000355.1 GCA_022822685.1 Trichodesmium sp. jk18x7bins.61 | reverse complement strand
AACTTTTCGTTACATAGTTGTAAATTTTCCCGCCGACCTACTTAACTTAATTTATAATATTCCTTATGGAGGTAAGGCATCTCAGTTATCTAGCTTGAGAGATTGTTTGTAAAACTGAGATTAGATTCTTGCGTAGGATTTGCTCTGGGGTCGATATCTCCTGGTAATCACCAGAGTTTTGGTTGTCCGCCGCCGGCCCCCAAAATTCAAAACTCTAGCTATCTTAATATTCACTTTACAAACAGTCTCTGAGTTTTGGTCAATATATTTCTCAAAAATGCTTTCAAACCAAGAGTTATAAACTCTAATCATTACTCCCTAATCCTGATTGCTGATTCCCTACAGTCTCAAATTTTGTATCTCATCCTACTCCATAATGCTATGTAAATTTTTTGCTACTTTTAAAGATCTCATGAAAATTGTTCCAGACCAGGATACCCAAAGAATATTTTTCAAGGCATGCCGGCCAAAAGCGCCGAGACCTCGCGTAGACGACAGGCGCAAGGGAGTGCGTAGGATCGAGAGGCATGCTGGCAAGGGGATTTAAACCAGCAGCTTTCATGTTTGCGAAGCACAAAAAGGCACACCACTAATTTAAAAAATATAGTGGGAAGGGACTCAATTCTAACAGTACTTTTCCCTCTTGCCTATTCCTTCTTGCCTATCCCGAAGGGAGTTGAAATTTTCTTAATCAATAGAATGGACAAGTATTGTCAGTTGAGAATCAACATGAGATTGAAGGCAGGTATTCTGAAGGCAGAACACAGCAATTAGCAGGGGATACTCAAGCCAAGCCGCTCCGCGTCTACAAACCCACCCCTGAATTGAAGACCAGCAAATTCAAAATTTTGGTGGGAGTATTAACCCGTTTATACTTACTACACGCCTAAGCAAGTTAAATTCACTAATCCTAGAGAATTTCCCAAATGAATTCTTACTCATGACTCTTGAATTCTCTCTTGAGCAATAAAAATTATGATATATAAAACTAAGTTGATTGAGACACTTACAGGGAAAAATCCTGGTTTACTAGCAACTGAATCTGATCAAAAAGCAATTTTGGCAGCGATCGTCCAGTTAGAAGATTACAATCCAAATCCTCGTCCCTTTGAAGCAAAAGAACTATTAAATGGTAATTGGCGATTACTGTATACCACTAGCCAAGAATTATTAGGCATTGACAATTTTCCTTTCCTGAAACTAGGTGAGATTTATCAATGTATTCAACTTCAATATAGAGCAATCTATAATATTGCGGAGGTGTATGGTCTACCCTTGTTAGAGGGAATAGTGAGTGTTGTTGCTCAGTTTGAAACTATTTCTGAAAAACGAGTAAATGTTAGATTTAATCGTTCGATTTTGGGATTGCAGCATCTAATAGGCTATCAATCACCTAATAGATTAACTACCGAAATAGAGTCAGGGAAAAAATTTCCCGCTGTAGATTTTAATATTCAAAATCGTGAACAAAAAGGATGGCTAGATATTACATATTTAGATGAAGATTTACGTATTGGAAGAGGCCATCAAGGAAATGTTTTTGTATTGACTAAAGTTTAACTCGCTGCTATTAGCTATTTTATTTCTCTCATCTTAGCTTTGCTTTCAAGGTTAGTCACCACACTTTAATATACTGAGATTTTTTCATGGAAGTAATGCATTCAAAAATATTGATTGATTGAGTTGAAAGCTTTAACTGAAAATCATTTTAGGTGATCATTTCACATAGCGAGACCTGAAATTATTTGTGACATTATTTTTTTCATTGGCATCAAAAAAACTCTATCAAACTCTATTAAACCTCAAAAAAATCAAGCACATTTATGTCTGGAACTATTTAGAAATCAATTGCTATAGCCCTCCATTTAGTATAGGTAAAATGTTAATATTTTTCATAGAGTAGTGTATTAAGTGTCATTAGAAATCTTCCAAGAAATGACCTAAGCGCTGTAATAAAGGGTCTGTTTCTACATCTTCAACATATAAATCTTCTTCTACCTCTGTTGATTTAGTATGGGTTAATTCTGAGCCTTGAGCTGGATTAATAATAGGTATTTCTCTTTGGCTAATAGCTGCTTCAATTTTCAGCAATTCTGTTTTAAAAGCCTCTAAAACTTCAATAAATTTAGCATCAAAATTTAATTGTACTTGAGTTAACTGTTGATTCAGTTGACTTAAATGTCCTTCTAAGTTATTGAATTGATTTGTATCATCAGATAGATTAAGTTCACTAGGAGACATTTTTGTTTCCAATTCAGAGAAATGTTGGGTAAGCTTCTCATAAATTCGGTGTTCTAGACGTTGCAAATTTGACGCAGATTGAGCTATTTCTGTAGATGAAGATACATACAAAAACTGCCATAGAGCTTGCTTACAGAGATTGCTAAAAGTTTGATATTTTTGGGCATTCAACTCTTTTTCAATAGCTGCCAACAACTGTTTATCTGCTGCCTCTTCGGTAAAAAAGACTTCTTTCTTCTGATTTTTTTCCCAGAGCATCAG
>JAJEAQ010000076.1 GCA_022822685.1 Trichodesmium sp. jk18x7bins.61 | reverse complement strand
TATAGATCAAACCCCTATTGTTGTAGTAACTGTTAAGGATACAGGAATTGGGATCAAACCCATAGTAGACCAGCATAAACTGTTTAAATCTTTTGTGATGGTAGATGGCTCGACTACTCGTGCCTATAGTGGTTGTGGTTTGGGATTAGCAATTGCTCATAGTTTAATGGAGTTAATGGGAGGTCGTATTACTCTAGAGAGTGCTGGGAAAAATCAAGGTACAACGGTTTCTATATCTTTACCAATTACTTTCAAAACTTATGAGCAAGAAGATTGAACTTTTCAGATTTGAAAAAGTTGATTTAACTCCTCATTTCCTTCTACAATTTTTATTATAAATTTTTCAATGTTTTCCCAATATTCTGGGCTAGTTTCTAGAGCAAAACCTTCATTTAACAAGGCTTCTCATTCATACTCAAATAGAGCAGTTCTTAACTTCCGCAAAGCTAACAAAAGTATGAGAAGTATTTTGGTAATACCTAAATTTGCTATTGTTTTGACTATACTGATGATCATTGGATTTTAATTATTGCCTACATCCTGCACTTCATTTTTCGGTGGCCTTGTATATTTAGATTTTTCTACGCCATAGTAAAAGACTGTTTGTAAACTATAGCAACCGCCAAGACGGTTTTAGCTACGCTACATGAAATAGGACGCTAATCGCCAGACATACTCAATGGCATCTCGTAAGCAATCAACATTTTCTAGATTGTAACTAGAGGGTTTGGTCATTATTAGGCGATTCCGGGAGGGATCGCTTTGCTACGCACATGAAACGCGAATCCCTATCTATGAAATACTATTTCTATTCTATTAACTAACTGCTATGGCGACTGCTATAGATATTCGGATAGCTAGAGTTTTTAATTCTGATGGGTGACGGCGGACAACTAAAATTCTGATCAGTACAAGGAGATATTTCCGCCTCACCCATCCTACGCAAGAATTTAATCTGAGTTTTACAAATAATCTCTAATATATAAGCACTATTAACCCTCTGACTATTCTTAAGGAAGTTCTCCTTCTAGAGGTAACACTGATGCTTTAAATGTAGTTACCCACACTTTTTTGGGTTTTTCTTAACTTAGAAAAAACTAAAATCCATCTGATATCAAATCCGCTAGCATCGGTATAGTTAGTTAGGAGTCAATAGTCAGAATTCAGTAGGGAAGAGATCAGATCAGATTTGGTAATTTAGGAGCGATAGGACAATTTTTTTTATACCTAATTAAACGGATTTGATCTGACATACCCAAAGTGAAATGGTATTAAGTCAGGCTATTTTACCCGATTTAATATAAATTCTTTGTTAGAGAGAGATATATTGATAATTGCCATTTGGCAATAACTAACTGTATACTGATGAGGCAAAACTAAGAATAAGCGTTAAATATGCCATCAAATTATCAAAACTCCCAAGAAAAAGATGCCGGAGATGTTCAAGTTTCTGATATTATAGATAAAACCGAATTATCCCCTTTCTTAAAAAATATATCCATCGCTGCATTTGTAGGAATAATAGCTTTTATTGGAGTCAGTTCTTTAATAATCGCTGCTACTAAAAATTCAGTTATTGAAGTTGAAAAAAAAGAAAGCAAATAGACTTCTGATACTGATTAGTTGATTTGAACTATATAGTCAATAAATGAAAAGCAAAAAAGAACTTTGTTTTTGGTTTTTCAAATTGCTATCAATACCACACCTAAAATATAAAAATGAAGAATTTGCTTAAAACTATCAAGCATATTTTTATTCCAGAACAAGATGAGACTTTTCTGGAATTAATTGAAGGTATAGAAGTCATCGTATCTAAAATTCTATCCTTAGCTATGATTGCTGTAATTATTTTTGCTGTATTTGATTTGATAGTTTTTGTTTCTCAGCAGCTTTTTTTTACAACTCACCCTCTTTTTAAAGATACTTTATTTGAAATATTTGGACTATTCTTAAATATTTTAATTGCCCTAGAAATTTTAGAAAATATTACAGCCTATCTCCGCAGACATGTCTTTCAAGTCGAGC
The DNA here is from genome assembly GCA_022822685.1 of Trichodesmium sp. jk18x7bins.61. GTDB lineage: Bacteria > Cyanobacteriota > Cyanobacteriia > Cyanobacteriales > Microcoleaceae > JAJEAQ01. The sequence continues at coordinate 11,733 of JAJEAQ010000076.1, read as the reverse complement.
TAGTAATTGCTACTTCCTTAATTGCTGTAGCCCGAAAAATTATTATTTTTGATATTGATAAAAAAACAGGAGAAGATTTAATCGGATTAGCATTTGCTATTTTTTCTCTGTCTATTAGTTTCTGGATTATTCGCTCACGAAAAAACCGACCATCCTCTCATTAGGCGGTTCCATAACTTGAGGAAAAAATACTTGAAAAAGGGATAATAGTCGGTAGATGATATAACTTCTGCCTTCTAGGGAAACGACTTGACATGCCGAATGTGAGTTATAAATCAATTAAGCCTTTTGGGGGAGTAACTTCAATCATACTTTGTTCAAAATTAACTATCGGAACAATTTCTTTAACAAAAGGAATTAAAAGATTTTTTGACTGGGGAGATTGAGGTTTTTGCTGATGTTTTCTGCTTCGGTTTTTCCGACTTTCTTGAGGTAGATTATCTCCAGAAATAACTTCAGAAATAATAGGAGTATCTGTAGATATTCTTTCTACTTCTAACAAGTCATTCCCAGCAGGAATAATGCTCACAACTGTGCCGATAATTTCCTTATTTAACTGATTAATAACTGTCAAACCAATTAAGTCTGGCACATAAAATTCATCCTCTTCTAGTTGAGGGCGATCGCTTGGTTGAATCAGCAACAAACTATTTCGTAAGGCTTCAGCTTGTTCGCGATTTTCTACCCCTGCTAACTCAACCACATACAGGCCCTTACCAGGAATATAACGACCGCCCAGTAATTCAATCGATTGGGGATCCATTTGGCCTGGTGGCAATAACCACCTTTGTCCAGGCTCCAAGAATCTCTCTGGAAAGTCAGAGTTAGGATATACTCGCACCTCTCCTTTTAAACCTTGAGGTGCAACAATTTTACCAATTTCAATCCATTCAAACATTCGTTAATATTAAATCCGGCGATCGCTAGTATCTTAATTACGACTAGGAGCCTCACTATAACTCAGTCGTGCCTCTAGCTGTTTGTCAAGTAAATATTAAGATAGCTAGAGTTTTTAATTATAGTGGGTTACGGCGGACAACGAAAAATCTTTATTTAAACCCCGCCGGGGCGGGCGAGGTCTTATATGAGGATATATCGACCCCAGGGCCTACCCTACGTAAGAATTTAATCTTAGTTTTGCAAACAATCTCTAACTTTTGGCCTCGCCAATGTTATCGGTCGGTACTATCCAAACGGCACGGACGTTCCATGGAACATCCCTACGGGCGTGTTTAACCCCCTGGTTCTAGCAGATCAGGACTGGCAGAGCATCCCAAGGCAGTAACTTCAACCCTTGCGGATAACGTAGACCTCTTATGGTCTAAGGCCAGTCAAGTGTTTTGCTCCCCTACTCGGAACACAGCAACGAGAGTTCTGGCTTGCCCCATAGCTTGGCCTTACGGCAGGCGGAGCCGACCGCTAGGGGTTCCTGACATAAGATGACTAATTTACAATAATAATATCATAATAATTATCACTCCTCCTGACCTCCAATCGAATATTGATTAAAAATTGAAATATGGGTACTACCGGAGGGATTAAGTTCAAATGCTATGAAAATTATAAATCTGGTAGGGTTTTACTATAAGCAGATGCTCAACCGCCTTCCTAAATTAATTTATACCCTGGTTTTAACTCTCATACTATCTATTAGTGAAAGTGCTGGATATAGTCAAACTAAAAACCCTAATATTAACAATAAAAATCCCCTGGATAAGGGAATACTTATTGATAGCTTACTAGCTCAAAATCAGGAACAAGTAGAATATTTTAAACTCAAAGAAGAAATTCGCGATCGCGTCCGAGAAGAAGTAGATTATACCTTTCGTCATGCCACATCATTACTCAGTATTTTTTTGATTCTGCTGACTTTATTTCCGACTTCAGCAGCAGTTTGGATTTGGTTTCTTCAGACAAAATTAACTAATAAAATTTTGAGCGCAGAACAAGAAATTGATAGCTTCAAACATGACACAATATCTCAACTCAAAAAAATTGTGGCTGAGGCTCAAATAATCTTAAATGAATTGCAACAACAAACTCAAAAAGCTGATCAAACAATCGAACAACTTCAAAAGGATACCTTGATTCAATATTCTGCTGCTAAGGCTGATAATTCTGAGCAGTTAATGATGGCGAATGATTATGCTAAACGAGCAGATAAATTTTTCTTGGAGGGGAGGCTCAAAGAAGCTATTAATTCTTATAATCAAGCCTTGAAAATTTATCCAGAAATGGCAGATGTTTGGAATAATCGGGGCGTAGTCTTGACAAGATTAAAATTGTATGAGGATGCGATCGCTTCCTATGACAGATCCCTACAAGTTCGCGCAGATTATGCGGATGCTTGGAATAATCGGGGTGTTTCTTTGATAGAATTGCAACATTATCAAGAGGCAATTAATTCTTTTGAACAAGCCCTCAAAGTTAAGCCTGATTATGCAGATGCTTGGAATAATCGAGGTGTTTGTTTAGCAAAAGTGCAAAAATATCAGGAAGCGGTTAAGTCTTACAATCAGGCAATTGCTATTAAAAATGATTATAGTGATGCCTGGAATAATCGGGGGGTAGCTTTGATGAAGTTGGGTATTTATGGAGAGGCGATCGCTTGTTATGATAATGCAGTTAAAATCAAACCAGACTTTTTTAGTGCCTGGTATAATCAAGCTCGTTGTTATAGTTTGAAAGGTCAAGTTCAAGCTGCTGTAACAAGTTTGAACAAGGCAATTAGTTTGAATGCTGATAATTGTCAGAAAATGGCAAAAAATGAACCTGATTTTGACGAGATTAGGGATAATGAGTTGTTTAAGAAATTAATTAATTAGCAGGAAGTAATACCTAGTTATACTAATTCGGTAGTGGTGCATTGTAATTATTTTGGTAAGGGTATAGTCAGGGTTTTAGGCTCAATTCACCATTAGTATACAGGACTACCATACTAATTTGAGCAATTTTTGTTACATAAAAGCACCGATAACTCTCTCCCAGAAAAGCTTGGCAATTTCGGGGATTATTCTATAAAAGGTAATGTAGGGCAGTTACATGGAGCTGTCCTACAGAGGTGTGAGAAAAGATTTCTATAATTTCTGGAGATTTCTACTTCTGAAACTGACGAGAGCCGAACAGATTTTCCTTTGCTTGCTCATCAAGCTTCTGCACCTTACTGTCTTTTAGAAGCGCTAAACCTCGTCTGACTGCTTCTCTGCTACTGATGGCATCAAACCATCGTTTCAAGTGAGGATAGTCAGCTAAATCTTGCCCTTGCCTTTCATAAGGTACAATCCAAGGATATATTGCCATATCTGCGATTGAATAATGCCCTGCTACATATTCCTGATCTGATAGTTGTTTATCCAACACTCGATATAAACGGGACGCTTCATTAGTATATCTTTCAATCGCATAGGGAATTTCTTCAGGTGCATATTGACGGAAATGGTGAGCTTGCCCCAACATTGGCCCGACACCACCCATTTGAAACATCAGCCACTGAATCACTGTGTAGCGATCGCGCAAATCAAAATAATTAGGAATAAAACGACCAGTTTTCTCCGCTAAATACAACAAAATAGCTCCTGACTCGAACAAGGAAAAGGGATTGCCATCCGGCCCATCAGGGTCGAAAATAGCAGGCATTTTGTTGTTAGGGCTGATTTTGATAAATTCTGGCTCAAACTGATTTCCGGCAGTAATGTCAACAGGAATCAAATTATAGGGAGTTCCTGTTTCCTCCAGCATAATGCTAACTTTCCAACCATTGGGAGTCGGCCAGTAATATAAGTCAATAGTCATAATTCTCAAAATCTCCAAATTTTTTCAAGTTTACTATTAATCGTAACCAATACTTTTACGTGCCATACCATCAAATAGATCGAGCATTTTTTCCCACCAAATATAAACAGGCTCGTTCATCTCTAATAATTTCTTCGGCGAAATAGAACGAGCAAATTGAAAACTTGCAAATAAAAGATAATCAGCACAATTTGGTTTTTCCCCTGCCAAAAAAGGTTGCTGATTTAAAGTTTCTCTTAAAGGAGTAATAATAGTTTGGAAATTCTGGATTTGGGAATCTTTTACATCTTTAAATTCTTCTAGAGGCTTACCTAGTAGTTTTTCGCGAGTTTCTCGAAAATAAGTTTTGTCTTGGGGATGGATGTGTTCAAATACATCAAATATTATGATTGGTAGTAAAACAGGAAGCAATACTGTTTCATCCCAATACTTAATAAATAAAGCCTGGGCTTGTGCCTGGGAACAGCCAAATAAAGAAGGTTGATTTGGGTAGGTTTTCTCTAGGTAGTTGATAATCTGCCACGAGTCAGAAACCACCTGATTTCCATCAACAATTACAGGCACTTTTTCCTGGCCAGAGAAAGCGATCGCCTCTTTTTCAGTAAAGTGCCAGGGAATAGTTTCTACTTCTAGTTGCTTATGGGCTAGAGCCATGCGAACTCGCCAACAGAATGGGCTAAAAGCTCTGTTATTTTCTGCCCCTACAAGGTCATACATTTTGATTGTCATGGGGACACCTGAACGCTTGTAACTACTCTACTCAATATAACAAAATTTTTTCCTTCTCATCACAGTTATTTTTTATCAAATTCCAGTTTTTCTGACAGCAACAATCGAATATTTTTAACTTGTTGCACTAGCCTTCGGCATGTTGGTGACATGAACGCGTTTGCGCAGCAGTCCGTAAGGAGCAACTTCACCTATTAAGTAGACACACCACTACTAATTCTCCGACATAATATCCACCTTAACTCAATAGGAGGTCTACCATTAGCTATAGGAAATACATCTGCGCCAGTCGCCCAACTCTGAAACCAACCTGTAGGAGGCCACGCTGATTCTGGTAGATGCTGACGTTCATATTCTACTACTAACTCATTAGAAACGATCGCTAACGGCAAACCCTCCATTGCTGTTGCTAACTCTTCAGATGTGAACAAACTAGACCATGATAATTGTGCCATCTCTTGCACTAACTCATCTGGTACATACCCATCCACAGTTAAAAATATATTGAACAAAAGTAAACCACCAGAGGAAATAAAATCTGACATTTTTGCCATAAATAGTCGTAGTTCGTCTACATTCCGAAAGTGGGATACTACCTCAGTAGCGATCGCCAATTGATAAAAAACTGGTCGCATTTGTATGAGGGGATCGAGAATATCTCCCTCGATGACATTCATCGATAAATTTTCTGTAGCGATCGCTGCTTGCAACTGTTCAATGAAACTAGGCGTTAACTCTAAAACATCTACACAATGACCATTTCGTGCCAGAGGCAAAGCATTCCTACCTGTGCCCCCTCCCACATCCAATATTTTTAATGAAGCATTTTTTCCCAACTCTGCCACAGTTGCTAATACTTTAGCATCAGGGTAAGAACCAAATAAGGGAGGCTTTCTCTTCTCTTTCCAAGACTTGTATTGCTCTGGCAAAGTTGGAGTGCGAAGACTTACTTGACAAGCCATGCCTTTTTTTGGAGGCTTGACTAATTCATATTGAATAACCAGCATCGAAGTTCTAGAAATATCGAATCCTTCTATCAACTTCGTTTTGATCATTTGACGCAATTTTAATTGTCTTTCCTTGGGCATTGGTCTACCCAGGTGAGAAAACAAGTTTTCTACAATAGTTGTGTAATAGTCGAGCATACCAGGCAGACATGGAAGTACCAAGGAGCCACTACCCGAAATATAGCTATCAAGCTTATATAAAATAGCTTTTTTGAGAATAGCTGGAGAAGTTACAAGTGGCAGTTGCTGACTTGTGGGTGATATATGTTCCTGGTTCATCAGCAGATTTTGCCTTAATTTGACATACTCCCGACATGGCGCGATTCGAGCCTCGCGGGATTATTTTCCTAATTAGTACCTGTAAAAATTACTTCTGGAAATTTATTTTGGGCTTCTGATAGTGGGCGTCTTCTACCTTCTTCTTGCCAGTAATTAATTATTTCAGTAGCTTTATTTAGTAGTTCTACTCTGTCTACTTCAGAAATCCAATTTTTGGATTCCATTTCTGTTTTCAACTGTTCCCAGGCATCATTACGAGGCCAGAAAAAGTAAGAGGTTAATGGGCTACTACCATTTCCTACCACTTGATCGACTGCGAGTGCTACGTTATCATCTAACCAGACCACCTTAAGCAAAAAATTGGACAATTTACCTCCAAAGCCAATATTAGGCGAATTATCAAAGTTTACACAACGTTTAATTCTATCATGGAAATTTGATGATGGAGCAAGCAATTTTGGTTTTTGATATCGATGGTGTGATTCGGAATGTGAGGAGTTCTTATCGGCGGGCGATCGCGGATACAGTAGAACATTTCACATCCGGTGCATTTTGCCCCACTTTGGCTGATATTGACCAACTTAAATCAGAGGGGATTTGGAATAATGACTGGGAAGCTTCACGAGAGTTAGTCGAGGGATATTTTGAAGGCCAAGGTCAAAAACGGGAGGATATAGGTTTAAATTATGAAGAACTCAAGGCTTTCTTTCAGTCTCGTTATCGAGGTCCAGATGAGAGTAACTGGACTGGTTATATTTGTTCAGAACAGTTGTTAGTAAGTCCAGATTATTTTCAGAGTTTGACAGCAGCAGGATTGTTTTGGGGATTTTTTAGTGGGGCAATGCAGGCAGAAGCTGCTTATGTTTTGGAGGGTAAGTTGGGGTTAAGTTCCTCGGTAATAGTAGGGATGGAAGATGCGCCTGGCAAACCTGATCCCACTGGATTATTTGCAGTATTGGAGACATTACAATAACAATATGGTTTAGCTGAAAATCTACCTGTGATTTATTCTGGAGATACGGTAGGAGATATGTATACGATACAAAATGCCCGTCAAGAGCAACCTTCGAGAACTTGGATTAGCGTGGGTGTTTTGCCTCCTCATGTACAAGAAACTCAGGCCAGACGAGAGGCTTATAGTACTAAACTGTTGGAGGCAGGAACAAAAATAGTTTTGAGGAATATTGAAGAATTGTCTGTGGTTCAGGCGATCGCGCAATTATCATAAAGCTCCAATTTTTAACTTACCAGGCGGTAATAGAAGCGTTCTCCTGAAAGGGAATGTCGAGATTAACGCCAGGGTTTTTTTTCTGATACATCCTGATTCTAAATATACTTTTTTGCTGTTGGTAAATTCACAGTAATATCAGTTCAGATAATTAGTTATCAAAAAATTTGTTCGTAGTTGCGATGCGGCGCTATGAGCAATATAGGATGGTTAAGTCCACATAGAATATTTACAACCCTATATTTTACCTTAAGTAATTTTTGCAGGAAGCAGGAAATTTCAAGGTATACATTTTTTCTCTGATGACAATAAATAGATCCTGCTCTTTGAAAGGAGAGAAATCAAACTATCTATTTCCTGATTTATTTATAATTATTCAAACGAACATGATATAACGCTCCAAATACAACATCTCTAGCGCTAAAGCGGAACTACTAGCTTAATTATCAGTATGTTTTGCTTCCCATTTTTGAAAGTTTGTCTGAGATCAAATCCGTTTAATTAAGTATAAAAAAAATTCTCCGAGTGACCTAATTACCAAACTTATCTGATCTCTTCCCTACTGAATTATGACTACTGACTACTGACTCCTAACTAACTATACCGATGAACCGCGGATTTGATATGACCAACTGGTCAAATCTCAGCCTTATTTTCTACTTCCGCAAAGTAGTTGAGACAGTAATATTGATAGTCAACCATAGCTAAACTTTTGCCATCATAAACTGAACTAAACTAGGAAACAGCCGATAAGTTTCTGTGGCTATAAAACCGGACAACTACTACTTCAGATTGCCGATTTCTGACAGTATTCCAGATAGCTTCAGCAATCTCTTTTGGCTGACTAACTAAATTAGATTCTAAAAACAGAAGTCATCTGTTGACGACGACTTTCGATTTCTGAATCATCTCCACCACGAAACTGTGCCCTTTCCATAAAATTGCTATTAATAACTCCTGGATGCACAGAAATAACATTAATTCCTTTCGGTTCTAATTCCAAACATAAAGTATCAGTTAATCCAGTAATTGCATATTTACTAGCACAGTAAGCAGTCATTTGTGGCAAAGACATTTACCACCAAAGGAACCAACATTCACAATTATTCCAGCTTTTCTTTCGATAAAATGAGGTAATAATGCTTTAATTGTATTAACATAACCCCAAAAATTAGCATTCATTAAATCTTGAAAATCATCTAAAGTGGTATTTTCCATTGTACCTGTCAGACAAATACCAGCATTATTAACTAAGACATCAATTTTTTCATATAAATATAGATATTTTTGCACTAAATATTCCACTTGTTTAGCATTAGTAACATCAGTAGGAATAGCTAAAACAGAGTTACCAACCGCCCTAACTTCCTTTGCTGTTGCTACTAATTTCTCTAATTTTCTAGCAGTTCAAATAACATTATATCCTTTTCTCGCAAATAAAAGTACTGTTCTTTGCCACAACCTTTAGAGGCTCCAGTAATTAAAACTGTTGGTAGCATTTTTGTCTTTTGAATCATTTTAATTTTAGATATATAAGAAACAGTATAACCAAATTAATTTACTAACTACTCCTCTTTTAACTTCTTTTTTCCTCTCATTCGTGCCACTACTTGTAAATCAACACTTCTATCAGTTTCATCCACAATTTCACCAGTTAATTCTTCTAAAACATCCTCCAGAGTTACCACTCCAGACATACCTCCATATTCATCTAAAACTACCATTAAATGTTGACGATATCTCTGAAACTCTTTCAACAATAGGTCTGCTCTTAATGTCTCTGGAATAAACCTCACATCTCGCATAAAATCAGCAATTTTTTCACTATCTTTCCCCTCAATAATGCCTCTAAGTAATTCGTGTTTCAATGCTACACCAAGAACATCATCTATAGAATCTCCGATCACAACAATTCGGCTATGTTGAGAAGCAATAATATCTGACTTGACTGCAGCTAAAGTTGAATCATAGTGTAAATAAGTTGTGGCTATTCTAGGTGTCATAATATTAGCTGCACTTTTATCATTTAGCCGAAATACTCTTCTAATCATTTCAGCTTCATCACCTTCAATAACTCCCTCCTTATATCCTATTCTGGTCAAAAACATAATTTCTGCTTCATTAGTAGTGGGTAATTTTTTGCCTTTAGCAAAAGGAGATGTAATTTTTTCCATCAACCAGACAATCGGATTAAAAATAAAAGTTAATCCCTGTACAGGCAGAGCCACAGTTAATGCAAATTGCATAGCATGGCGTTCCCCTAAAGTTTTAGGAATAATTTCCCCAAAAACGATCACTAAAAATGTTAATACTGCGGAGAAAACTCCTAACCAAGTATTTCCCAAAACTGAAGCTGCAATATTACCGATTAGAATACTACCAACAATATTAAAAATGTTATTAATAATCACAATAGTAGCAACGGGGCGGTTAATTTTATTCCTAATTGCCCATAGTGCTAATGCTGCTGTTTTTTTAGACTGTGCTAACTGTTGTACCTTGATGGGAGAAACCGAAAGTAGGGCTGTTTCAGTAGCAGAACAAAGGGCAGAACCCACGAGAATAATTAAAACTACGATCGCTAGCTTCAGCATAGTCTAGTTATTAGATAACCTTAAATAGGAGTCAAACCTAGTATTTTCTGATTAAACAGAAATTACATCAAGCCAACTTCCATTTAGAAAGATAGAATTGAGAAGTACCAAGCCAGAATTCATATAGCGGATGTAGCTTGATTGGTGGGTAGGAATATAAATGGGTTTAAAAGGCCCACAAAATTTGGAATAGACGTGGTCTTCAATTAGTGATGAGTTTATAGACGCTCCGAGGCCTCACTTGGGTATTCCCCACAATACGCCTGATCACTAATAACTGTTTCAGTCATGGAATCCTTACTCCCTACTCCCCACTAGCCACTTCCTGCTCCGCGGAGCATCTGACCTTTTTCTTCTCTTTGATTTCTTTATGAAACCTTCTAAATGGCTAATTCTTTTAGTTTTAACTGTTGGTATTTTAGCAATCTCTGCCAGCGCAATATTAGTAAGACTTGCTAATCTTGCTGCTGGAATGAATGGATTAGGATTTAGTCTGGTGATAGCCACCTCAAGAATAGCTATCCCTACTTTACTGTTGGTGCCAGCATGGTCGAAAATTCAGTGGCATAGTCTTCAATCAGGGTCAATATTCTATGCCAGTTTAGCTGGAGTTTGCCTCCCTGTTTACTTTGTCAGTTGGATTACTTCCTTATCTTATACTTCAATCGCTGCTTCTACTACTCTTGTTACTACTACCCCCATCTGGGTAGCTTTCTTATCTTGGTTGTGGCTCAAGGAAAAACCTACTCATCAAACAGTTATTGGCATAGTGGTAGCTATGATTGGAGGGCTAATGGTTGCTTTGGCAGATATTGGTGAGGTGGTTGTAGGTAGTCATCCTCTACTGGGAAATTTATTGGCCATCATTGGTGCTTGGGCTACTAGTCTTTATATGCTTTTGGGGCGTAAAGCTCAAAGCATGGGGTTTGGTATTGGAGGCTATCTTGTGGTAGTGTATAGTGTAGCAACAGTTGTATTATTGCCCATCTCCTTAGTTTCAGGTGTTGGCTATACTGGTTATTCTGGTTCAGTCTATTTTTATCTATTATTAACAGCATTACTGCCTCAATTAGTAGGGCATACTACCTTGAATTGGTCAGTTCGTTGGATATCTCCTACTTTAGTAAGTTTAACCATGTTATTTGAACCTATTGGAGCGAGTTTTTTGGGTTATTTATTGTTTGGAGAAGTACCTTCTATCATTGTTTTATTGGCGTTAATTGTATTGTTAATTGGAGTGGCGATCACTGCTACTGCTTCTCAAAAAAAATAGATAGATCGTATAGGAATTTTCAATAGTTATGTTTCTGTGAAAATAATTCAGGCTAATCCCTACACTACTACCCTCCCAAAATCCTATTTAGTTTCTGAGCTAATCTGTTGATTTTGCACTGGGAAAATCTGCAAAATTTTTGACTATAAAGTGACGTAAAATTTGCATAAATCCTCTCATGCTAGAGCCATGACTAACAGACAAAATATTTGTGATTAGACAACAACTAGCAAACCACAAAAGAATAAATGTTTGTATTCTAACTACTCCCATAATCAACCATGTTCCGACATGAAAAATAATCATTAAAGCATACAAGCTGGCAACTAATGCCATTATGTTTATTTCCTGTTTGGGGCGACGGAGTGCTGTAAAAATTATCGGTTGTCAACTTGCTAATACATTTATAGGTACTAGGAATCCACAGATTACTACACAATGTATTTGTGAACATTCGATCATGTTATTGAGGTCTAACATCTGATAAATCTCTCTTAAGTGGTTGATTAATGTTGCACTTTTTTTCGCAATTTAGGATCAAAATAGAAAAAACAGCTTTTTATTTTTTCCCTTTTTGCTTTTTATACCTGCATCAGTCCAAAAATTAGTAAACATCATTAATATTCCTCCCAGACAAATAGTAACTGCTATTCCACCAGCAATTACACTTTGCCAGTCAGTTGTTTCCATATACCTCCTGATTAATTTAATTAGATAATTTTCGTAATTATACCTAATATATTTTGGCTTTTATTTGATCACATTAATAATCCTAAATAAATGTTAACTGAAACAAATATTAAGGAATATTTAAAGTGGCTTTATGTATAC
>JAJEAQ010000167.1 GCA_022822685.1 Trichodesmium sp. jk18x7bins.61 | reverse complement strand
TAGTGGACTTATTACACCACCCTGTGGAGTACCTGTTTGTGTTAGGTATTTATTTCCTTGATCGTTAGGGAAGCGACTCTGAAAGAGGCTAAATCCTGCTTTTAACCATCCTTCAATTAGTTCCTTTTTAGGGACGTTAATTGTGGATAGGATGGATTCATGTGCAATGTTATCGAAGAATCCTTTGATTGAGGCGTCTAGAACCCATGTATCACGACCCTTTTCTAGCCTTAAGAAGCATTGCGCAATTGCATCATGACAACTTCTACCTGGTCTAAAGCCATAGGAATTGGCTTCAAGTTCTGCTTCCCATTGTGGTTAAGCGTGTATTTTTAACTATTGCTTGTACGATTCTATCCCTCACGGTGGGAATGCCTAGAGGACGTTTCTTGCCATTGGATTTAGGTATGTATACCCTTTTTGTTGGAAGTGCTTTAGCTGGCATTTTCCATTCATTGGCAAGTTTGACTCGCTGTGCCTAGAACCCCATGGGGTTCTAGGGTGTATTTATTACCTCCTTATCAATTCCCGCTGTTTGCTTGACTGTATTAACCTGAGTAATTTGTCGTATACTAAGCAATAGGTTTGAACGACATTTATTTAACAGTTTCTGCAGTCTTCGTAACCGCTTCCATTGACCAAGTTTTTGGGCCATAAAGATTCTTTGACGTAGATTCTTAACAATCTTCCTGGTTTTTCTCCAGTTAATCTGGTTCCATTCTGATTGTCCTTTGACGACCTTTGTCGTTTCTTGATATCTAACTTTCATCTCGGTTAAGTTTCCATATCTCAGTTTCTGTTCGTATGAGTGAGAGAAGAAGTCTGCTTTCCTTTCATGCGGGGACAAATTTTGTAGGCTCAGGCTTCTCGAAGAGTATCCCTATCTATTCCATTACAGAACAGCCGAAAGCCTGTCGCCGACTTGTTGAGCCACCTCGTCACATGTTCATGTGGCGAGGTGGCTCAACATGTGGCGAGGTGGCTCAAACGCTTTTTCTTCCATCCTTGACTCTCCAGAGAGTTCCGTCTTTGTTACCATTGACCTACTCAAGGTTTCGACCTTCCCTTGAGACTCTGAATTGCTCACCCTGTTGTATCGTCTGAAGTTCTGAAATAGTTGAGCCACCTTGCCACATGAAAAGGTGGTTGTCTTTACTGGGTCAGGATTCTGTTTCCACATACAGATGAAACCCAAGCATCTGTATCACCTCCTTACCTTTTTGGTTACAGCCTGTCAGGGATAATTTGGCTGTTCTATAAGTTACGCAGTTTAATCAACAACTTAGACTGTGTTCACCTTTCCATCTCTTTTCCTCTTGCTCCTGGCCTCTTAATCCCTAGTGGGTGAGCCTACTTTTCGGCCAAAAAGGTAAGTCCTTACCTTTTTGGTCGGCGACCTGTTTTAGCTAAAGCTACTTGTTGAGCCACCTCGCCGACATGTTCATGTCGGCGACAGGCGAAACAGGGAGCCGACAGGCTCAAACGGGACTTGCATTCGGACTGTTTCATTACTTACATGTTCATGTCGCCGACATGAACAGGAGTAGTCGGACTCATTGAGTCTTTTCCGTGAAGGCTAGGGGTGAAAATCCCTAGGGGACTCGGTGTCCCATTTCAGACGACCAGTTGCCTCCAAGGGGAGGAGCTTTCCGTAAGGAAAGCGGAGCTTTCATGTCGGCGACAGGCGACCTGAACTGGTCGCGCTGGGTCATATATAATTTCGTTAATGATTGATCTCGATTCGTAGCTAACTGACTCTACCTCAACAATACCACTACCATCTGGTTGAAACTTATATATAAAAAACACGGTCAACATTCAGCAAGTCTCGCACTACTGCGACAGCAGTATTGAGGATATAGTCTAACTCTAACGATAGGCGTATTTTGAGAGATATTTCTGCCAAAATATTATAAATTCGCTTTTCAGAACTTAATCCTGATTTAGAGCAATAATTTCTTTGCATGCTCTACATATCCCTTGATTTTATGATAATTTTTTAGAGTTAATTTATCTGAATTAAAAACAGCTAAATATAGTTTTTTTGAGAAGATATATAATTTTATACAAGTAAACTATTCATAAATTAAGGAGTCATTATAGCAGTTTTCATTCAGGTAGACTACAAAAAATTGTCTTTCAAAGGACTTCTGCTGCTATGGGAAGTGAAAAATGCTGTAAATTATTATTTAGAGCCAGTATCTTAGTTCTGCAATAAATTGAATTTTTTAGCATAAAAAATGACTTTGGGAACGACGATTGTAATATAGCAACTCTCAAATTAGGTAGTCCTTTGATGATTGTGACACATTAATATAAATCATTAATTCCTAACATCAATCCGCAAAATTTAAAACAGTTAACAGTTATCAGTAGTTTCGGTAATGGCTTTAAGTTGCGGAAAAACAATAAATTTTCTCTACTTAACTAATAACGCATGACTGATAACTAATAGTAGGGATCACATAACCAAACGTTGAAATAATTAACTGTTAATTGATGACTGATAAATTGCAGATTCTTGAAAATATGAAATGTATTTGCTTGACGCTTCAGTAGACAACATAAAAAGCAGTCGCCTCACTGTAATTTGATCGCTACATTCACAGAAGACTATAGTCTATTCCTTTTGATTGGAGGCCACTAATAGGGAATTTCGTAGCTGAACTAAGTGAGATATCGACAAAAGAAGTAATATCATGTCCGGTTGAATACTTAAACTTTGGGTGCGGTTCGTTTCTAGCAGGAACCCCTAGC
>JAJEAQ010000499.1 GCA_022822685.1 Trichodesmium sp. jk18x7bins.61 | reverse complement strand
AAATATTGCAAGGCTCACATAAAAAAGTGGTCTAAATCATTTTTGTCTTGGTTTGAAATGACAGTCTAGATAAATATTAAAGCTATTCTAAGAGACTGTTTGTCAAGAAAATATTAAGGTAGGTAGGGTGTTTATTTTTGGTGGGTTACAGCGGATCACTAAAATTATGGTGAGTCTGAGGAGATATTTTCGCCTTGCCCTCCCTACACCAGAGTTTAATCTGAGTTTGACAAACAATTTCTCAGGAGGTTGTCTTGGCTATAAATAAAAAACATACTCTTGTCAGCTACTTCTCCCCCCCCTTTCAAAAAAAGGGGGCTAGAGGGGATAAAATCGATCTTTCTATTTCTAGTAATTGAACTTGACTATCAGATTTTAATTTAATTTACAAGGTTAGTTCGGGTCAATTAATTTTCACCTCATCTGGTATTGATGATTAACTGAGATTAAGGTTAACTTAAAAAAGTAAAGATTTTGGATGAGAAAAAAAATATTTTTCTATGAGAAATTCACCACAAAATTTAACTCGTTCTAGTGTAATTACTGAGAAGAACTCCCGAATGGGGAGACCATCAGAAGATATTGAACCAAGAGCCAAAATAATTCCTCCAGGGCCGCAAAGAATCCGAGGAATTGCTGGCTCTGGCAAAACAATTTTATTATGTCGAAAAGCTGCTTATATGCACTGGCAATATCCTGAATGGGATATTGCTTTGGTATTTTTTACGCGATCGCTCTACGGCTTGATGGAAAAGGAAGTAAACTGCTGGTTGCGACACTTTAGTGACGGTAAAGTTGGATATAACAGAAAAACTAAAGAAAAGCTTCGAGTATTTCATGCTTGGGGAACTAAGGAGCGAAATGGTTTATATCGCACAATTCGTAATAAGCATGATTTCGAACCAGATCCTGATCGTGAGCCTGATAGTTCTCCTGATGATTCTCCTCCCGAACAGAAGGAGCATGATTTCGAACCAGAACCTGATCGTGAGCCTGGTTATTCTCCTCCCGAACAGTTAGCGAAGGTTGTTACTCAGTTACTAAAAGCCAGAGAAATTAAACCGATGTTTGATGCAATATTGATTGATGAAGGGCCTGATTTAATAGTCAAAGATAAACTAAAATTTGAAGGGAAGCAGCCGATTTATTGGATGGCATGGGAAGCTTTACGACCTGTTAATCCTGAAAATCCTCAACAAAAGCGCTTAATTTGGGCTTATGATGAAGCGCAAAGTTTACACGAGCTCAAGAAGATTCCTACTGCCACAGAATTATTTGGTGAAGAATTCAAGAATTTAGTTGTGGGTACACATAAAGGTGGTATGCTTAAAAGCATAGTTATGAAAAAATGTTTTCGCACTCCCGCCCCCATACTTATTGCTGCTCATGGGATCGGGATGGGATTACTTCGCCCTGATGGAATGTTGTCTGGATATACCCGGAAAGAAGATTGGGAAGCTATTGGTTATCAAGTGGAAGGTAGATTTCACAATGGTCAAATAATTACTCTGTATCGCCCACCAGAAAATTCTCCTAATCCCATTCCTCAAATCTGGCCAAAACCTACTTTAGAGTTTAATGTTTATGAAACTAGAGAAGATGAATTAAATGCTTTATCTAAGAATATAAAATACAACCTCGAACATGACAAACTCAAACCATCGCGAGATATTTTAGTAGTTGTTCTAGGTTCATCGCCGGAAGAAGCAAAAAGATTACAAGAAAAAGTAGGAAGATTTTTAATGGATAAAAATATTGATATTTTTATCCCAGCTACTAAAGATATTAATGATCTAGAAGAGCTAGAAGAGCTAGAAAAGCTAGAAGAGCTAATAAAAGAGCTAAAAGAGCTAAAAGAGCTAAAAGAGCTAAAAGAGCTAAAAGAGCTAAAAGAGCTAATAAAAGAGCTAAAAGAGCTAAAAGAGCTAAAAGATCTAATAGAGCTAAAAGAGCTAGAAGAGCTAGAAGAGCTAAAAGAGCTAAAAGAGCTAAAAGAGCTAAAAGAGCTAAAGCTAAAAGAGCTAAAAGAGCTAATAGAAGAGCTAAAAGAGCTAGAAAAGTTAATAAAAGGGCTAGAAGAGCTAAAAGGGCTAGAAGGGCTAGAAGAGCTAAAAGAGCTAAAGGAGCTAAAAGAGCTAAAAGAGCTAGAAAAGCTAGAAAAGCTAAAAGAGCTAGAAAAGCTAGAAAAGCTAAAAGAGCTAAAAGAGCTAAAGCTAAAGGAGCTAAAAGAGCAAAAAGAGCTAGAAAAGCTAGAAAAGCAAAAAGAGTTAGAAAAACTAGAAAAGCTAGAAAAGCTAATAAAAGAGCTAGAAGAGCTAGAAAAACTAGAAGAGCTAGAAAAGCTAATAAAAGAGCTAGAAGAGCTAGAAAAACTAGAAGAGCTAGAAAAGCTAGAAAAGCTAGAAAAGCTAGAAAAGCTAATAAAAGAGCTAGAAGAGCTAGAACATCGAAATCGAAAGGAATATAGAAGAAATCGAAATAAATATAGAGATCGTTTCTGGCATCAAGATGAAAAAGGAGTTACTGTTTCTATGATTAATCGCGCTAAAGGGAATGAGGCAGATATGGTTTATGTGGTTGGTGTTGATAATATTGCTCAAGATGAAAGTAATATTAGATCACGAAATGCCTTATTTGTTGCTTTAACTAGGGCGAAAGGTTGGGCGGTTTTGAGTGGTATTGGTAACCATCCAATGTATCAGGAAATCCGAAAAGTTATAGAAGTAGTAGAAAGTGAGGAACCTTTTACATTTGTTTATAAACGACCGCCCAAATGGAATCTGAGCGATCGCTAAAACTATTAGTTTTTGCCTGAATCAGGAGAGTTGCCTACAATAAAATCCTGATTCTTTTTGCTTTATGGGCTTAATATTATTTCCTTATTTCCAGTAAATTAACCATAATAAATACAAAGTCTGGTTGGGTTTATCCGTAGGATAAGCTTCCCTAACACTTCGTTCTACTCAACCTACAAGTGCTAGCTATATATTATCCATAATATAGACTATACAAATCACTCAATTTATCCATGCAACTTTATTAGTTGCAGACTTAGAAAAAGCGGAATATTTCTACAGCAAAATTCTGAAACTGCCAAAAGCAGATCGCTCTCGCAATTTTCCGGGAATATGGTATCAAGTAGGCAACTTCCAAATTCATCTGATAGTATCCTCGGAAATAATTCCTGATTTAGTAAACTTAGAAAAATTAGGCAGAAACCGACATTTAGCATTTTCCGTGCCAGACTTAGATAAGGCTAAAGCACAATCATAATTGCCCTATTCAAATGAGTGCTTCAAGTAGGGCGGCATTATTTACCCAAGATTCTGATGGTAATATGATCGAATTAAGTCAACAATAGAAAAGTTGTGAAAATTATTGTCTATTCATACACAAATCCACTGTGGGAAACTGCGCAGAACCCACAATTTGGGGATGGGAAAATGACCATATATATCAAGACTGGGGCGCCAACAACTCCCACAACTACTTCAAGACTCTCAAACCCAAGCAGTTGATTATCTTTTAATTCGCCAATTAGAAAAATTAGGAGACTCTGTGGAAGAAGTATGCGATCGCCTCAATCAACTCGAATCCCTCAACATCAAAATTATTGCCCTAGAATCAGACATTAATATTAATCAACAATTATCTAGCGACACTCCAGTCAGGAAAACTGCCCTACTCAGACTCCTCAATCAAATTCGCCAAAACCAACATAGTCGTAAAATTCGCCAAGCCTACGCCCGCCAAAGAATTAAAAGCATACTACCACCAGGAAAAGCACCTTACGGATACCGCAGTGGCCAAAACCCCTATGCCCTTGATAGAAGTGCTGCTCCTGTTGTCAAAGGTTTTTTTTGGAAGCCTTCCTGTTATTTGCTTCCCTCCGAGGTGCTGTTCCCTACATCGAGAAAAAATACGGCCTAAAAAATTTCTGTCACCACGGGGCGACATTGGTTAACTAACCCTGTTTATCGTGGTGACTTACAATACAAAAATAATGAAGTCATTTCCAACACTCACCTCCCATTTCTAGAGAAGAAACTGCACAAGTCGAACGTTTGCTGAGGCGCAATCGCCGAATGCCTCCGCGCACTGCCAGCGCTCCTAATTCTTTGGCAGGTTTAGTTGTCTGCAAAGAATGTGAGTCTCAAATGATTACTACAAAAGTCACTACCTTTCGTAAAAACAAAGAACATCTTTACTTACGCCCCAAAAATTGCCCCTACAAACCCAAATGTCAAGCCTTCCCTGAGCCAAAAATTTTAGAACAAACTATAGAAACAATTTGTCAAGACTTCCCCCTGGCTGTTGCTGCTTTAGAAATGCCAAATATGGATGGAATTAAAAATCAAACTAAACAGACTATTTCTGAGAAACAAAATATTCTTGAGCAACTGCCAAATCTAATTGCCAATAATATTCTTGAGCAACAAACTGGCGAACTTCGTACCTACAAACTCAGAACAGAAATTTCTCAACTGCAAAACCAACTTAGCCAACTACCTCCAGTAAATTTATTAGAAACTGCCAAAACAGTTTCCATCCCTCAATTTGGGTGGGATTTATCGGAGTCTGAACGCAGATTTTACTTTCGTGAACTTATTAATAAAATAGAAATTAATCGTCAAGATTATGGTGGGAATTTACAAGTCATTTTTATTTTTGACGAACAATTTAGTCTCCAGCCTCCCCCTTCTAGGGAGACTTTTTGAAGTGAATTTTATCGTAATAAACTCAGGACTTACGCTTTTTTGAGCTGAAAACTCTATATATAGCGTTGCGCTCTAGTTTTAACTTACTATATAGTGCTTTGGCGTAAGTCCTGAAATTGTAGTATTCGACAGCTAATCTATTTTGAGCAGAGTTTTTATAGACATTACCAAGATTGATTTTGACTCTGGCCATCAGAGGTGCTAATCTCTTGATAAAAAAAGCTTCAGTTGTTGAAACCTTTCTTGCTCAGTCCATTCTGATCGTGTGTTTAAAATAGCCTCCAGTTGTTCATAAGTGATATGAATATCTAATAATTCTAAGTCACTTTTCATTTTGTCATACATTTTCTTAGCACTATCTTTGCTAGTATCAGGAGATTCGTTTATTCCTAGTAGAATAAGATTTTGCAATTTCTCCCATTTATCGTCTGATAAAGATAACTGGGATTTAATAGATGTAATTGTTTGAGAAGTACTAGGGGCTGTATTTGCATCCGAGTGTCTTAGTCTTTTCGTATTGGGATTGGGGTATGTTTCTGTTCTAGAAGTTGGCTTTCTCTTCCGTGCTTTGCCTGTTTGTTGAGACAATGATGGGTGTGAGGCGGGTTGATATCCAGGCATCTGTGGAGGCCATGTTTGGTATGGAGTAGCAGTTGATGCTCCTGCTTGTACTAAATTAGAGTTTGGCGATTCATACAACTTATCTTGATTTTTCTAGAAACCGGCTCATTGATAGGAGTAATACCGCTGTATGGTGTATCTCGTTGAATTTATTAGTAATTACAAGAGAATTATGCTTAGATTCTGGTGGCAGTTGATTTACTATGTTTTTAACGTCGTTTATGCACTCCTTTGTTAATACTTGGCCTGGTTTGCCTTTTCCGATCCTAGATTGTAGCAATTTAAACAACAATCCATTTTTATCTAAAAAATCATACATTGATGGGTTTGTTACCAATTTATCGTAAAGATTGCTGAGACATTCAGCAATTGCATCAGTGGTACGCTGCGTTTCTGGCATTTTATCTATTATCTTTGTAACGTCATCTAGACAATCCGCTGTTAATACTGGGCTGGCTCTGCCCATCAATTCGTCTTGTTTTGCAGATTCCGGGTTGGGAGTAGAAATATTTGGTAGTTCTACTGGTAAAGGTGCTGGCGGGGCTGGCGGTTGAGTAGTTCTTGTTTGAGGAGTACTAAGCTAGTGAATCTATTCCCGTTAAAGCTACTCTTGTTTTTGATTTTCCACCAACTTTTTTTGATGTTCCAGTGACGCCAGAAATAAAATCCCGCAAATTGTCGTCGCCCTGTATCAAATTGCTGATTTGATTTATACCTTCTATATTCTTCAAGTGGGCTTGGATTTGTCGTAAGATTTCCTGATAGCTAATTTGTTCTGGTACTATATTTCCTATAGATAGTTCTCCGTTAATAAATTCCTTAATCCTGTCTACATACAATTCAGGAGATTCCCTTGCTTCTTGTTCACCAAACATCAACTGTATTGGCTGAGTCTGTATAATTTGACGAGCCTGTTGTGAACTTCCTCATAGTGGAGCAAATATACTTCTGAATTCTACTTTTGAGGTTTTTTTTGAACAGCCAAATTATTCTGTGCCACTATTGTATTAGTATTTGACTTTGAGGCTTTGATAACTGAATTGGTGCTATTGTCTTTGATAGTTGTGTGTAATCCATTCAAAACCCCTATTAGAAATTTACGCTCAATGTATACTTGTTCTAAGTTTTTGTACATTAACCGTAAATTTTTTTGTCAATCGTTCCGGCTAGACATAAAGTCCAATTTTCTGGTCAAACAAAGTCAGCCCCTAAGTAACTAGACTAACTTTTGATGCAATTTTGAGCATTATAACGTAGGGAAGTTGCATGCCACCTCCCTGCGGGTTCTCAGAAAGCTTGATTTATTATGGTTGTTCATCGCCAGATTGAGTCTAACTATTTTAATTGAAAAAACCTTTTTAATAAATTAAACCAAAAATCAGCTCCCATAGATATAGCCATTCCACTGATTAACCAGCCTAAGATTTTTTTGCTACCTTGTAAATAATTAAATGATTGATTTTCTGCCCTTGTATTAATTGGTTGTTGCACCCAACCAATGGGTAATTCTAAATCTTCCAGTGCTGCACTGACTTGATTTTGAATATCTCCTATTTCTAGCTCACTAGGCTCAGAATTACTTGTGACTAATTCTTCAGAATAAACAGCAATAGTCTGTCGCATTAAAGAATCCTTAGATAAACTATCAATAATATTTAATGCATCAATATTCACAACTACAGCAATAGTAATACCAATCAACAAAGCAACTCCTCTAGCATTACGCTTGTAAACACCAGCAGCTCTTTCCATTCCATGCTCAAACCATGTTTCAATCTCTTTTTGAAATTGATATAAGGCATCACCAGTTTGAGAAGTTTTTGTTCTAGCTTGTTTAGCCAAAATATATAAACTATTTTGTAAAGATTTAGGTAAGAGGTTAACTATATGAATAATTTTTTCAGAAATTACTGTCTTCTGAGCAGGAAAATTTTCGGCTCCCTCCTTTCCCGCTGCGATCGCCTTTTCCAAAAACTTTAATAAATTAGAGAAACTTGGTTCTATTTTGCGCACTAAGACTTTTTTATCATGAGAATTTGTTAATACTTGTGTGACGGTAGTCATTTTATTAATAAATTCTGAATGAGTGATTTCGGGCAGATACTCTAGAGATTTTTGGCTGTATAGATTTAGCATGTCTAAAATTCTATCTAAAGTCAGATCGAGATTTGCTAAATCGTTTTGATATTCCTGAAGACTTTGAGCTAATTTTTTATGTAACTGTTCAAACTCCGCTTGAATTTTACCTTTTTGATACTCATCTTCTATATTTAACTCATTTAAGATTTTTTTACTCTTCATCAAGATAGCCATGATCAATCTTCTGAGCTTATACTCACTAATTGTTTGCATTAACTCTTGGAGTTGCAAAGTATCAATCAAACTAGCAGCAAATGTATCTGATGGGATATAAGAAGGAGCAGTTTTTTCCGAATTAAAAATATCTTTAATTCCAGTTATCCTCCGAATTAAACTGCCCATAATCTGAACTATTTTCCGAAATACTCTTTCAAATCGACCTTTACCGCCACTGTAGTTAAGATTTTTGATTAATTGATTTTGATATAGGGAAGAGACTATTTTTTCTATTTTTTGTATTTCTTGATTTGATTGGGAATTACTGTTTAGGAGCGACGTTTTACCAGCAATTAACTCTTCAATTGCTTTTTTTTAAATGGGTGGCTCGCCATTGCAAAATTGTTGTGATCATTGCTTGGATTTCACTAGCTAGTAAGCTAAAAGCAAGATAAATAAAGATTAAACCAATTACAATATCTAAAATCACAGGTAAGTTCATATTATTTACACAGTTAATAGTTAATAGTTAGCAGTTAGCAGGCATATGATGGTAGATTAAACTCAACGTTGAAATAGTTAGCAGTTAACTGATGGCTAATATTATGCTTGAGTAATTAATCATAATACGGTAGGTAGGGTTAAGCGCCAGCAAAACCAAACATTATGTAGTTTTTGTTGGGTTTGCCCTACTCAACTCAACCTACCCAGTCTACGCAGTCTCTCTTGCTCTAATAGGTTTTGCTTTCTTCGCCAAATTTGTAAATTTTGATTATAGTGAATTGACACTTAATATCAGTTCGTTAACCATACCATCAGATGCTTGAGAAAATATGGACTAAGAAAAATTTGAGTTCCCATGTAGATTTACTGGTGACAGTAAGTCTGTTATTAGCAGCAGTGCTACTTTTTTCTACTAATTTAGGAATATTACCTTTACGAGATTGGGATGAAGGGATAGTTGCTCAGGTAGCCAGGGAAATTAGCCGAGAAAATTGGAGTTGGCTTTATCCGACTATCAACAATACTCCCTATTTGAATAAACCTCCATTAGTACATTGGTCGATCGCTTTTTTCTACCATATTGCTGGAGTCAGTGAATTAACTGCCCGTTTATCCCCAGCCTTATTAACAGCATTTTCTGTACCCTTAGTTTATAGTGTCGCTAGAGAATTATTTCGTCCGCGGACTCCTGCAGTTTTCACTGCTTTAGTGTACTTAACTTTGTTGCCAGTGGTGCAACATGGGCGTTTAGCAATGCTGGATGGAGCAGTGGTTTGTTTTTTTGTGTTGATGATTTGGTGTGTGTTGCGATCGCGTCGTAACCGTCGTTATGCTCTAGCTATTGGTATTAGTTTTGCTGTACTTTCCCTGACAAAAGGAATTCTTTTAGGATTGCTCTTAGGAGCGATCGTCTTTTTCTTTCTCTTGTGGGATACTCCTCGACTATTAACTTGTAAGTATTTTTGGAGTGGTATCCTACTCGGCATGTTGCCAGTTTTTCTCTGGTATACAGCTCAATTTTTTCACTACGGCCTAGAATTTTTCCATGCTAACTTTTTTCATCAATCTCTACGACGTATTTGGGAACCTGTAGGTAGTCACGAAGGACCTATTTGGTACTATATATTAGAAATTATTGAGTATAGTTGGCCGTGGCAGCTTTTCTGGTGGCCTGGATTATATTTAAGTTGGAAAAATCGTAATCTGAGTTGGGGAAAATTAGTTTTAGTCTGGAGTGGAATTTATTTGTTAGCTATTTCCCTCATGAACACAAAACTGCCCTGGTATGTGCTACCTATTTATCCAGCTTTTGCTTTAGCAGTGGGTAGTTATTTGACAGAGATTTGGCATCAGTTCCCGGTAGATTTAGGATACTTGCAGTTTCCAACTTATAAATATCTCCAAACTCAGGGGGATAGTGCCAAACATCTCCAGGGTATCCCCACTGTTTATCATCGTTTGGTAGTAGCTGTGTTCGCACTGCTAGCTTTAGTTGCTTGGATTGCTTGTCTTTACTTGAGCGGTATCTTTGGTTTTTGGGAGCAATTTTTGACAAAACCTAGTTTACAGTTACAGTTAATTTCTATAGCTGTTGCTTTAACAATGACCATAGCAACTATATTATTAAATCAACAAGACCGTCAGTTTTTGTTGATTTTGATTTGGGGAATATATCTTTCACTCCTATTGTTTGTAAACTCCCCTGATTGGACGTGGGATTCAAAACAAGATTATCCTGTTAAATCATTAGCAGAAATGATTCAGAAATATACGCCCCCCGGTCAAATCGTTTATTCTTTTGACACCAGAGATCGTCCTTCTTTGAACTTTTATAGCGATCGCCTGATTCAACGTGTTGGGCCACAAAAAATTCAACAGCAGTGGCAAGATGTACCTCAACTATATTTATTAGTTGAAACATCAACTCTAAATAATCTTGCTTTAGATAATCTGAAAGTTTTAAACACTCTTGAAGGATGGGCTCTAGTGACAAGAGAATAATTTACCAAATTGAATCTTCCCCAACTAAATCTTTAGATTGAGGTTGGTTATAGTCGACGCTCAATATTATTTGAGGCGCCTCTACTTCAGAACCCCCTGTGAGACTTTCACCTCATCCGGCTCC
>JAJEAQ010000559.1 GCA_022822685.1 Trichodesmium sp. jk18x7bins.61 | reverse complement strand
GGCTCAGGTGAGGTAGGCACTCTAAGTCAAATTCAAAATATTTTTTCTATAGATAGCCAGATACAGCACTGCTAATGTACCGGGAGAGTCCGAGAAACGCTATAACTACCTTTTTTGAATTTGGTAAAACTAATTGAGAAAGTATAGTGGGGGACTCCAAGGCTTTTCTAGCCTAAAATTTGCTTCTTGCCTGTTGCCTGTTGCCCCGACGGTCAGGATTTCACTTTTGACTTGAATTGATTCATTAGAGTTGTCGCTAAATAGATGAACAAAATCGCTCAAACCTAGACCGAGCATTCATTTCAAGCTTTTTTACACGGAAATAGCTAAAACCGCTTTACAGAGTCAAGGTTTTCGCCTTTTTTTCTGTTATAAAGCGACAAGTCTATTAATTAGACAAACCACTAGAAAAGTTTTGAGTTCAACTCAATTTTTAAAAGAATGACAACAAACACAATTGAAAAAAGAGAAAGACTAACAGGATTGCTGTTAATTGCACCAGCTATTCTAGTATTATTATTTGTGTTTGCTTATCCAATTAGTCGCGCTTTTTGGTTAAGTCTATTCACGCAAAACCTCGGCACCGAATTAAAACCTATTTTTTCGGGATTAACAAACTACGGTCGGATGCTAACTGATGGTCGTTTTTGGGAAACTTTGTGGAATACTACAATATTTACAGTCATCTCAATTTTCTTAGAGTTAGTGTTAGGAATGACTATTGCTCTTGTCTTAGATAAATCATTTCGAGGACGAGGTTTTGTCCGTACTATTGCTCTGATTCCTTGGTCATTACCGACTGCAGTTATGGGGTTAAGTTGGGCTTGGATTTTTAATGACCAATTTGGGATAGTTAATGACTTACTGCTCCGTTTAGGATTGATTCAAACTAATATTGCTTGGTTAGGCGATCCATTCAGAGCAATGTTAGCAATGATTTTGGCTGATGTTTGGAAAACAACGCCATTTATAGCCATCATTTTATTGGCGGGATTACAATCAATTTCCTCGGATTTATATGAAGCTCATGCTATTGACGGTGCTAGCCCCATACAAAGTTTTCGTCAAATTACTATCCCACTATTA
Organism: Trichodesmium sp. jk18x7bins.61; assembly: GCA_022822685.1. Classification (GTDB taxonomy): domain Bacteria; phylum Cyanobacteriota; class Cyanobacteriia; order Cyanobacteriales; family Microcoleaceae; genus JAJEAQ01. The sequence continues at coordinate 3,316 of JAJEAQ010000559.1, read as the reverse complement.
ATGCCACAAATAGTAATTTCTTTATTATTTAGATTTGCCCAAGCATTCGGTGTTTTTGACTTGGTACAAGTTATGACAGGAGGTGGCCCGGCTGGAGCAACAGAAACAGTTTCTGTCTATATTTATGCCACTGTTAGACGTTACTTAGATTTTGGTTATGGAGCGTCTTTAGTAGTAGTAACTTTTCTTTTGCTAATTCTGGCAGTGGCGATCGCTGCTCATTTTCTATCCAAGTCTAGAGTTAATGTTGCATAAGGAATCATAAATGTCTGTAGCACAAAAATCTTCATCACAAAATCAATCATCCATCAAATTCGGCCAAATTATTCTCTGGGTAGCTGTGACATTAATTGTACTATTTTGCCTAGCTCCTGTTTTATGGCAATTACTTACCTCTTTTAAAACAAATGAGGCAATATCAGCAGTTCCAAATGTCTATTTTCCTGCCCCAAACCAGTTAGCTTTTGAGCACTATCTCAAATTAGGTTGGGGTTTTATCTGGTATGTTTTTAATAGTGCTTTTGTTTCTATTACTTCCACAATTATTTGTTTAGGAATAGGAGCGCCTGCTGCTTATGCTTTGGCACGGTTAAAACTCCCTGGAGAAAATATCATTATTGCCTGTGTTTTAATCGTTAGTCTGTTTCCTTATGTATTGTTATTTTTGGGGTTGTTAGAAGTTGTGAAAGGTCTGGGTTTAGGCAATAATTATCTGGCCATAATTATTCCTTACACAGGAATTAATTTACCCCTAACAATTTTGGTGATGCGTAGCTTTTTCCAACAATTACCAAAAGATTTAGAAGACTCAGCTAAAATAGACGGTTACAACACAATTTCTATGTTGTGGAATATCGTATTACCTCTCACAATTCCAGCATTAGTAACTACAGGAATTTTAACCTTTATTTTTGCTTGGAATGAGTTTATTTTTGCCCTCACTTTTATTACTCGCTCCGAAATGTATACTATTCCTGTTGCAGTTGCTCAAATAGGTGGAAGTTCTCTGTTTGAAATTCCCTACGGGCAGATTGCGGCAGCAACAGTAACAGGAACATTTCCTTTAGTAATTTTGGTTTTGATAGCTCAACGTCGAATTGTTCAAGGTATTACCGCTGGTGCGGTTAAAGGATAAAATTGGGCGTTGGTAACTTGAAAGATAATTATCTTGTATTAGAAACAGCCAGGATACCAATGTGGAAGCAGTAGGGACGTTCCATGGAACGTCCCTACAAAATCAAATTGTTACTTGACATACTCCCAACGCTGCGCTTCGGCGACACCGTGGTATCCAATAACCGAAATATAATCGATTGTGGTTTAGACAGAAGTAATACGCCTCTGTATATATACTGGATTAAGCAAAATACATCTCACTTGTCAAGGGGGTGTCTGCGTTTTGTTTGTAGAGGTGTCCGAAAACATAACCCAGGCTCTCATCCCGACGCTCCCCAGGCGGGAGAGCGCTTATCTTCCCGCCAGGCAAGTTAAAGTGAAGCTTTGTATCAGTTTTATGAAGCAGTCTGAGGAAAATAAAAGGGTAGTCGTCTCGCTCATTGAAAGTTTTGGGCGTTATAACAAATTCAAAAATTGAAAATACTTCACTGAATTATCGGAGTGCCGACAAACCCCAAGCAATTGCAGACACCACAGCTTAATAGGTTAAGTGTTGTCTTGTGAGCCTCTCCCTCATGCCTGGGAGCAAGATGCTCCTATTAATAACTGCCCTTGGTATAACGAGTCAGAAATTGCTATATGCTATATGTATGATGGGATCAACTTGCAAATTTATCGTTGCTGTATGCAAGTTAACACTGCCCTATTCTAATAATTGGCTTTATACAATAACGATATTTTTTTGAAATTGGTATAAGAAGTAAAAAACAATCAAAAATAATGGCCAAACTACAATTAAAAAATCTCAGAAAACAATTTGCGAAAAATGTCATTCCTGTTAAAGATATAAATATAGAGGTTGAAGATGGAGAATTTTTAACTTTGTTAGGGCCTTCTGGATGTGGAAAATCAACCCTACTACGACTGATCGCTGGATTAGAAGAGCCGACTCAGGGCAAGATACTTATTGGCGATCGCGATGTCACAAATGTACCACCTGGTGATCGTAATATTGCAATGGTATTTCAAAGTTACGCCCTCTATCCCCACATGACTGTATTTGAAAATATTGCAGCCTCCCTAAAACTCCGCAAAATAGGACAAGATGAAATTCAGCAACGAGTAAATGATGTCGCTCATAAATTAGAGTTAGGAAACTTACTTGAGCGCAAACCAAAACAAATGTCTGGTGGTCAAAGACAAAGAGTGGCACTAGCTCGATCCTTGGTGCGTAAACCGGAAGTATTTTTGCTAGATGAGCCTTTGAGTAATTTAGATGCTTTATTGCGGGAACAGGTACGGGCGGAATTAAAACAGTTATTTAATTCTCAACGAAAACCTGTAGTTTATGTGACTCACGACCAAACAGAGGCAATGACTTTATCCAGTCAAGTCGCAATTTTATATGATGGTTACTTACAACAACTTGCTCCACCCCATGATATTTATAGTTGCCCGGCGAATAAATTTGTCGCAGGTTTTGTCGGTAGCCCACAAATGAATTTACTGAATCTTAAATGTGAAAAAAATCATGCTATTTTGGGTGATTTTAAAATTCCTTTGCCAAATTTGCCAACGATGCCAAAGCAGATTGTTATGGGTATTCGCCCGGAAGATGTGCGTTTTGCTAAACCAGAAACTTCTGAGGTTAGTATTAAAGGTAGGGTGTTTTTGGTTGAGGATTTAGGTAAGGAAAAACTGTTAATTGCTCAGGTGGAAAATTCCGAGCAAAATATCCGGGCTTTAGTTCCTTATGACCAAACTTGGGATGATTTGGTAACTTTGGAATTACCTGCTAAACAGATTCATTGGTTTGATGTAGAGTCTGGCGATCGCTTACTTTAGAATACTTTGCTTTTATCCCCCCTTGAAGACATTTGGCTTATCCCCCCGGCACTGCTCTGAGAAAGGCAGGGTCTATTTATTGTCATCAGAGAAAAATTGTCTACCTTGAAATTTCCTAAGTCCTGCCAAAATTACTTAAAGTCAAATATAGGGTGATCAATATTCTCTGGCGACAATGAATTATATCATGTCCGCTTAATTAGTGATCAAAAACTTTCTCCTCCTTCTTCCTAAGGAATGAGGATAAAATAAGATACAGAATTTTAAGAGCAAAGCTTAAATAGTTTAAACCTCAGTCTGACTAAATTATGTAAGTAATTAAATTCTCATTCCTAACTACTCCCAATTTTATTAT
>JAJEAQ010000799.1 GCA_022822685.1 Trichodesmium sp. jk18x7bins.61 | reverse complement strand
GTATGGAGAAAAGCGATATTAGGCGATCGCTTCCATAGATTTACTTAGTTAAGGAGAGAGTTATGGTTTTAATTAAGCCACCAAATGAAGAATTAACATTAACTTACAACTTAAATCAACAACTTATGATTTCTAAAATGTTAGAAAAAGAGTCAACTATAAGTAACCGTATAGTAGGCCAAGATGAAGCAACAGTGGCCAGTTTTTTAGCTGAACTACCAGCAGTTTTGGCGTCTCTAGAAAGTCTTTCTGAGAAAAAGGATTTCAGGAAATGAACTGAACAAATTTGATTCAAAAAACTAGATAAAATTTATTTTTTTCAGAGTGCTCTACAAATATAAAAACAAAAGTAAGCCGAATAAATTACCAGATTTCATCAGAAGATAATAAATCTTTGAAAAGTCTGGTATTTTTGTATTTTTAATTTGAAGTCAGAAGGCAGAAATAGACCAAATTGCTTCATTCATCAAATCTTGCATTTTTTGCAACTAAAAAAATTTATATTACTTGATCGCCTCTTGCCTTTGTCCCGGATTTTGATACCCCACTCAAACAGAGCTACCTAGTAGATAAAAAATAAATCAGGATTTGATAGCTTGTTTATGTGATTATTTTTCTTTAGATGGAACCCCAGAAAAAATATTTTTCACAGCAATTGTAATTCTTTCAATATCTTCTTTTAGTAGTGGTGGCCACCCTACTCCTTCTCGTTTTCCCGCTTCAAATAACTTTAGGCTTTCCATTGCTAGTAAATATAATCCAGCAACTAATTCTCGGTCAAGAAGAGGGTCTCCTTTTAATGTTTCAAAAGAGATGCTTAAGGCTAATAAAATATTAGTTACTTGACCAGGAATAGGTGGTTTGCCTTGTTCGAGACGCATGAGAAAAGCATCTGGGTTGATTTTAGTTTCTAGGGCACTTCCTTGATAAATCAGAAATTGACGTGCGGTTTCGTAATCCATATTGAAATTTGAGAGATGAAAGAATATATTATCAGTGATGAGGTATCAGGTATCAGTTATCATCAGTTAACTGTTTCAATTGTCTGGGGGCATGTCGCGGAACCAAGAATCATTCAGGGAATGAGAATCCTTGCGCCTTCAAGCCGGGGAGTCTGTCAAGAGCCAATATAGCTATCAATTACAGTCATAATATTAACACCAGTTAATTTCACATAATTATCCATATATTTATGGCCAGGGGTTAGGGCCGGTAAGTTTTTCTCATAAATTGGTAGCCAAAATTCACTATTGATACTCCAGTGTTTAACTGTGTTTTGATAATTCTCCAGATAATTTTGAATTAAATACTCATAGACAAACTGTTTTCTGATGCTTCTACTTTTAATTTCTTCTCGGTTTTCTGGATTCAGATAATAATCAAAATTGGCATATTTAATATCAATGATTTTGATAGAAGTTGTTCTCATGATTTTATTCAAGAAGTTGCCAAAGCTTTAATTAATTTCCTTGAGAGAGCGAAGTCTCTCTTGCTCCCGAAATAAACAAAGATAAAATATATTATCTTTGAGGAGAGATTCAGAGCCTAACAGATAACTAACGAAGCGCTGAAAAAATCTGTCAGGGGATAAGATGCCAAACTTAAGAGCTAGATAAAATACATGATTTAGGTTTTCCATCATTTGTAGTTGTTCCAGATTGAAATCATCAAATATTTCCCAATAAGAATAAAACTGATTTGGCAGGGAATGAACTGTGAATACATCATCTTCAAGTTTGCAGATTTTAACTAATTCGTTAAAAGTATGGTTTTCTAGTTCTGAATTTTGGTTAAGAACAGCAATTTTTAATTGATGTTGATTGCATTTGAGGGTGTTGTAGTATCTTGAGTCATTCCCCTTTTTGGCTTTTTTAATTTGATCCGAAGTGGTAGATGGGATTAAATCTAGAAGTGCAGAATGTGAGTTATTCTCTTTGATCTGAAATGAAACAATTACAGCATCAGGATAAATATTTTTACTGTTGACGTAGAAAATATTACTAAAATCAACTATTTTGTGTTTATAAGTTAGGTGGGCTGTTATTTATTGGGCAATGTATCGGCTATTCAGATAAGATATAAAACATGGATGGGTGTGTTTGAGTAGATAAGTTAAACACATTCCTTCCCAAATACTATGAAAGTTGTTAAATCCCAATATTTTGCCATCTTCTGTGTCATCTAACTCACCAAATAAAAATTTACCAATTGCATCATAAAAATACCAATAATCTATATCTTTGAAAGCTGTATAGTTATCAATTATTTCTAGAGTCTCTCTTAAAATAGTAATTATTAACGGATAATGTCTTTCCTTAAATAAACTGTATTCTGAACCAATATATTTCTGACGAAACCTCGCAGATAAGGCGACGATTTCAGAACTAACTGTTTCTCCTAATTGTATTTCAGTAAAAATATAGCAAGACATTGTCACAATATCAGATGCTTCATAGGCTATTTGTTGGCGATTTAGATCAATTGATTCAATAAAAATTGCACCCTTATTAAGGAAAATAACTTTGTGAAGATAGGGATTAATTTTACTATAGTCTATTGTTTCAGATTTACTAAGGCGTGAGACAATAGCTAGTATTTTTAACTTATATAAAGCATCTATTATATTATCTAAAGCATCAAGTTGACTAGAAAAAATGCTTTCTTGATTATCGTTGACTATAACTTCTTTTCCAGCCTCCTGTTGCGCTACACCATCACGGTCATTAATTTTGATATTTTTTTGTAAATATCCTTTTTATTGATAAATACTCTGAACAATTTTCAGGACTTTATATAGTTTGAAAAATAATTCACATTTAAAGTTAAATCTATTAATATTTGGGTCATCCTGAGTAAATCCTTTAGGTAAATGAAAAATTAACTTACCTCGCTTTTTCTCAATACCGACAAATGAATATTTAGGATTCACTTGAGGTTTTAATTCTGCAAAATTGATCATTTCTATGAAAAAAAGCAGAAGTAAGAAGGAGGTAGTAGTATTGGCTTTCAAAACTCAATTGTTGGGTAGTGGGAGTATCTGGCTCCCTTGTGTGAGGGAGACGTTCATTTTATCAACACTTCACGTACCGATGGAGTAGGCAAATATTGAGTTATCTAGAGCAACAATAAATTTGGTTGGCGGGCATCCTGCCAGCCCCACGGATACTAATTTCTTAGTCTTTTTTAATTGAGGCGCTAAAGCGCAACTACAAACCCAGCCCCACGGATACTAATTTCTCAGTCTTTTTTAATTGAGGCGCTAAAGCGCAACTACAAACCCAGATTTTTTCTACTACTAATTAAGCATACACAATATTATTACTTCTTCCTTACTTAAAGTTATTTGTTCCTAAAATAGGTGGTAAAAATTTCTTTTGCTATCGGTGCTGCTCCCACCGAGCCGTAACCACCACCCTCAACTGCAACTGCTACAGCGATTTCAGGATTATAAGCAGGTGCAAACCCGATATACATAGCATTATCCGGTTGGCCAGGTAGCTCTACAGTACCAGTTTTACCTCCAGATAGTGGGATAGTGCCGTCATTCAAACTTCGGCCAGTTCCTTTCCTGACTACATCGATTAATCCTTCCCGCACTGTATTGATAGTTTCAGGTTTGATCCCAGTTTTGATTGATTTAGTAGCCGCTGTGCCAGTTTGAGATGCTAATAGATGAGGCTGCACTCGATATCCGCCATTAGCGATCGCACTTACCATCACTGAAGATTCTAAAGGTGTCACCAAAACCAAACCTTGGCCAATTCCCATTGTCACCATATCAGCAATATGCCAAGGCTCTCCATATATTTGTTCTTTTTGCTCAGGAGTAGGAATTTGACCATGATTGCCATCTAAGCCCAATAGTTGTAAGTCGATACTGCCACCAATACCTAACTCTCGCCCCCATTTAGAAATTGCTTCTGCACCTGTTTTCACACCCACTTGATAGAAAAAAGTATTGCTACTGTAAGCCAAAGCATCTCGGAAACCAATTACTCCATAACTGCCACTATGTTCATGAAAGGTGATGCCACCAATAGTTATAGCATCATAGGTTCCTACTTTGGAGTTAGGAGAATACTTACCAGACTGTAGTGCTGCCACAGAAGTAACAGGTTTGAAAGTGCTTCCTGGTGGATAACCTTGGAGGGCACGATTCAAAAATGGCTTACTTGCGCCTTGGAGACGTTGCCATTCCTCAGATGTAATTTTGCCAGTAAAGAGATTAGGGTCAAATGTCGGTCCGCTGGCCATGGCTAATACTTCTCCGGTTTGAGGATTAATGGCAACTGCTGCACCCCGACGATTTCCTAGAGCTTTTTCTGCTGCTTTTTGGAGAAAAAGATCGATGGTTAATGTTACTGGTTTCCCTGGGATGGGATTTTCTACTCCCAGTTCCTGGATTTCATTACCTTTAGCGTCAACTTCAATCAAATGATTACCCCACACTCCTTCCAATGTGGAATTTGCTGAACGCTCTATTCCCATTTTACCAATAATCATTCCCATTGGATATTCGGGGTTAGCAATCAATTCTTCTTTGGTTGCTTCACCAATGTATCCGATTAAATGAGCTGCTAAACTACCATGAGGATAGTTACGAATACTTTCGGTACGAACTCCTAAACCTCGGGTGTCACTGGTTTTTTCTGCTAATGCTACGAAAGTTGTGCGATCAATATTGGAGGCGATTCTGACTGGTAAGGGTGATTCATAGCCAGCTACTTCTAACTTATTGATGATATCAGTAGCAGGAATGTCTAATATTGGACTTAGTTCGGCTGCCACTTCTGACCATTTTTCAGGTGAGTATTCCTGTGGCCATAAGTACACAGAGCGGGAGAGGTTGTTACTCGCTATGATTCTGCCTTTGCGATCGTAAATTGTGCCACGACTTGCTGCTACTGGTGTGAGGCGAATGCGGTTATTGTCTGCACGTTCCCGGTTATATTTTCCTTGGATTAATTGCAGTTGAACTATACGATAAGCATTTATGCTGATTAAACTGGTAATCACTACCATTATGATTAATGCTTGCACTACTCGATGACTTGAGATTTTTTGTTGCACAGAGCTTCTGGCAACATCAGGCAATTTAGAATATAAACCAAAATTTTGATCCATTTTTACTATATAAATGTTTCATCTTTATTTCTCTTTCCCCTCTACTTTTCGTCCGGAAGAATAAGCACTTTTTGTCTTGATATTTTTATGGTAAATTGCTATGTATCTAATTCAATTTTTCAGGTTATATCTTATAGTATATTTAACAACATTTTGTGATGAGATTAAAATGATTTAATTAGTAAATATTTTAATTTTATTGGCTCGATGATGGCTGTATTCCGAAGGCAAGGAAGAAGGATAAAAGTGAATAATTTTTTTGTTATGGAGATGATTTACAGCGTATTCCATGTAAATGTAGTCCACTAATTTGAATAATTATAATGTCTAAATATGAAAGCAGATTCGATTCCGTGAAAAAATAGCGAAAGCTTACGAACAATGTGATACCTCCA